>DATNCF010000500.1:0-6806 GCA_035571675.1 Burkholderiales bacterium
TCCGCCACAGCGACTTTAGAAGATGCCGTCGCCGGATCGGCGCCCGGCGGACGGTCTTTCGCGATGGCCCGGTTCGATTCCCTGCAAGCCATGGCGCAAACAAAGATTGCTGCGTTAATTGACTATCTTACATAACTAATATATACTTCTTCTGTCGGAACGATAAGGACGGCCATGCCAGGCGCTGGTATTGAAGCTCGGTTTGAGGAACTGCTGTCCCGGCTGCAGTCGCTTGAAGACGAGCGTGAAGTCCGCAATGTCATCGTGCGCTATTGCTTCGCCGTGGATTCCGAGGATGCAGACGCCACACAAGCCCAGCACTGGGAGGATTGTGTGGTCAACATCGACGATCAAACCTTCTACCGCGGCAGCGAGGTGCGCAATATTGTCACCGGCCCTGGGCAGCAGGCGATTCTTCCCGAATGCGCGCACGTCATGGTGCCGTTCATCGTCGAAATGAAGGGTGCGCGAGCCACCGCCACCGGCTACGCCAGCCTGATTGTCAAAGACAAGGAAGGCCCGGGCAGCTACATCCTGCGGCAGGCCTGCACCCGGATAGACCTGGAAAAAAGAAACGGGGTCTGGAAGATTTCCACGCGCGTCTCCTACGTGGCAGGTAGCAACAAAGCCCGTGAACTGCTGCGGAACGCGCTGGACCCTCCTTCTTAGGCGGCCAGCGCACGCAAACGGGGCTGATGCGCGCTGAACGGAGGCATTTCAATTATAGGAGGAGGATCACAATGAAGCGCATTATGGCGCGCCGGGCGCGCTCTTCATCGAATGGCGCCGGACCGCGCGCCGTGCTCAGGGTATTGACGGCGGCGGCGTTTTCGTCGGTCTGCGCATTGGCGGGGGCGCAGAATTTTCCGAACCATCCCATGCGCCTGATCGTCCCGATTTTGCCCGGCGGCACCATGGACGGAGCATCCAGGGCGATTGCGCGCGAGATGGAAGCTTCCCTGAAGCAGCCGGTGATCGTCGAGAATCGCGCCGGAGGCGGAGGCGCCGTGGGCGCGCAAGCGGTGGCGAAGGCGGCGCCCGACGGATATACGATGCTGATTTCGCACACGGCATTGCTCGTCACATTGCCGGCAATGCAAAAGGACTTGCCGTACAAGCCGGAAGAACTGGCCCCGGTGTCGATCCTGTGGGACTATGGCGCCCTGGTCCTCGTCACCGGCCAGCCCAAGCCGTATCAGTCGCTCCAGGACCTTATTGCGGCCGCAAAAGCACGTCCCGGCCAGCTCTCGGCGGCCAATACCGGGCCCGGCACGCCCACGCATCTGCTGGTCGAGGTCTTCAAAACCGAGGCGGGAATCGACCTGGTATCCGCCTCTTACAAGGGCGAGGCGCCGGCGCTGATCGATCTCATGGGCGGGCAGGTCGACGCGTTTGCCGCCACCATGGCCGGAACACTTGGCAATGCCAAGGCCGGGAGGCTTCGTCCGCTGGTGGTGTTCAGTGAGGCAAGAGTGCCTGCCTTACCCGACGTCCCCAGTGCGAGAGAGCTCGGTTATCCCAAGGCTTCCTCCATGCTGGTCTGGTCTGGGATCAGCGTGCCGGCGGGCACTCCGCCCGCGCTGGTGGCGGTGCTCAACAAGGCGGCCGTGTCTGCGGTACAGACGCAAAGCGTGCGCGACCAGTTGAGCAAGCTGTCACTTAATTCCCTTGGAACAACGCCCGAAGCAATGGCCCAGCGGCTCCGGGATGAAGAGGCGACGTTGGTTCCATTGGTGAAACGCCTGAACCTAAGGGCGGACTAGGACCGGCACCCGGCGGCGGCGAACGAAAGCACCGCCCCCCCCAAAAACGCAGTGCGAATCGGAATACTTCGAGGCCGTCCGCCAACCCGATGCGCAACTTCATCGCTTCACGGCGGCGAAGACAATTGAATAAATCGTGAGGGACGTCATGTCTGGAAAAGAAAGCAGCGCAGCATCGCTTGAAATCGTCAATCCGATCGCCCAAAAATCGGGTGGCGGACAGGACGTCGAAACGTTTCCGCCCGCTCAACGCCTGGAAGGGCTGGCGGGAAAGACCATCGGCCTGTTCTGGAACGGAAAGGCGCATGGCGGGATCGCGCTGGAGCGCCTGAAGCACAATATCGGCCGAAGCTACCCGGGAGTGAAGTTCAAGGACTACTACGGCGAGTTCGGTTCACAGATGCGGCACGCCAGCGCACCGCAGATAGAGGCGATGGCGCGCGAATGCGACGCGATCATCGGAACGACCGCCGATTGAGGGAGTTGCACTTCATGGCTCGTGCGTGACATGAGCCTGCTTGAGAAGCGCGGCCGGCCGACGCTTTCCATCACGTCCGCGGGATTTGTGGAGGACGCGCATTGGAGCGCAAAGGTCTTCGGATGCCCCGAGATGCAGTTGCTCGAGGTTCCGATGCCCATCACAAACCAGCGCGAAGCCGACATCCACTCCATGATCGACGCCGCCATGGCCCAGGTGACCTCCGGCCTGGTGTCCGGGACTTATCGCCCCCCGGAGAGCTATCCTCATCACGTCGTGGCCACGGAAGCGCCGCTGGTCTATCCCGGCAAGGATCTGTTGGATTGCTTCGACGTCATGAACGACGCCTTCGTCAAGGCGGGGTGGAGCGACGGCATGCCGCTCGTGCCTCCCACGCGGACGAAAGTGGACGCGATGGTCAAGGCTTCCGGAAGGGCCCGGGATGAAGTGGTGGGCGTGTTCGAGCCGGGCCTGGGAGTAGGAACCGTGGAGAAAATCGCCGCGAACGCGGTGATGGCCGGATGCAAACCCGAGGCCATGCCGATCGTGCTGGCGGCGGCCGAATGCATCCTCGACCCCCTGATCGGCCTCAGGACGCTGGCGATGTCAACCGGCCCGCAGGCGCCCATCATTTTCGTCAGCGGGCCCTACGCCGAGAAGATCGGGATGAACAGCGGCTGCTGTGCCCTTGGGCCCGGGTCGGTTTCAAAGGTCAACATCGCAATCGGCCGGACGCTGCGGTTGCTCATGATGAATGTCGGCCACTCTTATCCCGGCGTCAGTGACATGGACACGATCGGGTCCCCTCTCAAATTCAGTGCGTGTGTGGCCGAAAACGAGTCGAGAACGCCGTGGGAGCCCTTCAGGGTGGCCAAGGGCTTCTCCAGGGAGGAGACCACGGTCACGGTGCACGCGCCCTATGGGATAGCCGAGGTCTACGATTTCTACAACACGGAACCGGAGGCCCTGGCGCGCACTTTCGCCATGGCAACCATCTCACCACACGCGGGCAACGCCAACTGGCTGGTCATGAATCCGGGGCCGGGTCTTCCAGGACCGCTCCACGGCCGCTACGAGTTGCCCATCATGATGGCGCCGGACCATGCCGACGTGTTCCGCAAGGCAGGGTGGTCAAGGCGACAGGTTCAGGAGGCCATATTCAGACACGCCAGGGCGCCGTTCAAGAACCTGATCAATAACAAGCCGCCGGAGGCGTTTCTCGCCACAAACCCCCATCTGCAATGGCTTTGGGACAACCCGGATACCCAAATCTCGGTCTTCAAGAGTCCGGATCTGGTGGATATTCTTGTTGTGGGTGCGGAGGCGGGCCGCAGCCTTTATTGGTACTCGGGAAGCGCGGGGGCGACCAGGGCGGTGAAGCTAGGAGTGTGAAATGCAACTCGGTGTCGTCTACCCTCAGACCGACATGGAGGCCGATCCCGGCGCCATCAAGCACTACGTCGAGGTCGTCGAGGCGCTGGGCTTCAGGCACATCCTCGCCTACGACCACGTCGTGGGGGTGAACCCGCAGTCGCGGCCGTCCTGGGGCACTCATCCTTACACGGTGGATTCGCAGTTCCACGACCCGTTCTCGCTTTTCTCATTCATGGCCGGCGTGAGCGACAAGCTGGGCTTCGTCACCGGCATCCTCATCCTGCCGCAGCGGCAGACCGCGCTGGTGGCCAAGCAGGCCGCCTGCCTGGACGTGCTGTGCAACGGCCGCTTTCGCCTGGGCGTGGGCATCGGCTGGAACGAGGCCGAATATGAAACGCTGGGCGTGCCCTGGGAGGCGCGCGGGCGGCGCCTGGAGGAGCAGGTGGAGGTGATGCGCAAGCTGTGGACCGAGCGTTCAGTGTCGTTCAAAGGCGAGTTCCATTCCATTCCCGACGTAGGCCTGAAGCCCCTGCCCATCCAGCGCCCATTGCCGGTGTGGTTCGGCGGTGGCTCCGATCGCCCCCGGTTCAACGACCAGAAGGCGCGTGAACCCGTCATGCGGCGCATTGCCCGATTGGCCGACGGGTGGATTCCGCAGATAGGGCGACGTGAGCGCATGTTGGAACTGCTCGGCCGCATGCACGAACTGCTCAGGGAGTACGGCCGCGACCCGGCCAAGTTCGGTCTGGAAGCCGGGGTCATCGCTAACCGCGCCACCGCCGACCAGTGGGCCGACGACGTGAAGTTCTGGCGCGACGCGGGAGCCAACTACCTCACCGTGAACGCCATCCTCGACGGACTGAAGGGCGTGGACCAGCACATCAAGCGGCTCGAGGAGTTCCGCTCGGCGGTGCCGGCCGGAGCTGGCGAGGTCGCGGATAAGCCTGGGGCACGACCAGTCTCGGAGGCACGACCATGAAAGTCGTGGCGGAAGACCTTGCTTTCCCCGAGGGCCCAGTCGTCCTGCCCGATGGCAGCGTGGCTTTGGTAGAGATTCGAGGACAACGCATCACCCGTGTGGACAAGGGCAAGAAGTCAGTGATCTGCGAAATCGGCGGGGGGCCGAACGGTCTAGCGCTTGGGCCCGGCGGCAACCTGTACGTGTGCAACAACGGCGGCGTCAAGTGGCTGCAGCGCGACGGAGAATGGCTTTTCGCAGGCGGGGAGCCACCCGAATACACAGGCGGAAGGATCGAAATTGTCCATCCCGACACCGGCAAAGCCGAACGCCTGTACGACAAGTGCGACGGCCGACCGCTGGGAGCGCCCAACGATATTGTCTTCGATGCCGACGGCAATTTCTGGTTCACCGACCCCGGCGGGTTGAGGCGCTACGACCGGGACCACGGCGCGGTGTTCTGGGCCAGGGCAGACGGCTCGCAGATCAAGCGCGTCATCATGCCGCTCGACCGCCCCAACGGCATCGGCCTGTCGCCGGACGGCCAGCGCCTGTACGTATCCGATACGCCGTCGGGCCGGTTGTGGGCGTGGGACATCACAGGCCCAGGCGAAATCCGCCCCTTCGGCGCGCCGGGTATGGCAGGCGGATGGCTGGTCGGGGCTACCGCCGACATCAGCCGCTTCGACAGCCTCAAGGTAACTTCCAGTGGAAAGATCGTCGTTGCCACCCTCGCCAAGGGCGGCCTCACCGAGTTCTGGCCCGATGGCAGCGCCCAGCGCCACCATCCCGTGCCGGACCTCCACACCACCAACCTGGCTTTCGGCGGCCCCGACATGCGCACGGCCTACGTCACCTGCGGCGGGCATGGCTGGCTGATGGAGACGCGGTGGCACGAGCCCGGCCTCAAGCTGCATTTCAATTGATGCGGGCGGGGCTTGGGTTCTTGCTTGATGCTTATGCAGTATCGCCCTGAGTGAAATGCGGCATTTGACGCCTGCTCGACTGTGTCTTGATAATCTTGGCCGCCTTGGAACCGAGTAGGAGGACATGTGGCTACCCTGAAATCCCAGCTTGAGGGTCTCGTTGCCCTTTCGCCCGACAGCCCCGAAATCGAATTCGAAGGACGGTGGCACACCTGGGGGCAGCTCGCCAGCGGCATCCGTCAATTGGGGGCGTTGCTCGATGCGGCAGGGCTGGGCGCCGACACGCGTGTCGGGGTGGTGATGCGCAACCGCCCTGAAATGGTGGCTTCCATCATGGGTCTGATGGCCGCGGAGCGCTGCCTGGTCACGCTCAACCCCCTGTTCCCGGACGACCGGCTGGTAGGCGACATTGTCAACACCGAGGCGCCCGCGATAGTCGCAACCCGGCGCGATTGGGAGCGCCCCGGCTTGGAGGACGCCGCGCGTAAAAACGGCGCATTGTGCATAGAAGCCGAGATCGAGGAAGGCGGCGCGCTCCGTTTCACAAAGCGTATCGAAGCCGATCCTTCGCGCTGGAAGCGCCCCAAAGCGGAAGGCATAGCCATCGAGATGCTCACGAGCGGCACCACCGGCGTGCCGAAACGGATTCCTTTGCCGCGCCGCAACTTCGAGGCGGGCATGGTCGGTTACAGCCAGTACGAGAAGGGCCGCGAAGATGGCGTTCCGAAATTGCGCGGCGGCACGCAAATATGGCACAACTCCTTCGCGCACATCTCGGGCATCGGGGGCGTGCTCAACATCATCCTGGCGGGACGAAAATTTGCCCTGCTCGAGCGGTTCACCGTCCCTGCCTTCCACGACGTGGTCAAGCGTCACAAACCGAAGGTCGTGAACGGTCCGCCGGCAGTCGTGCGCATGCTCCTCGACGCAAAGCTGCCGCGAGAAGATTTCGCGAGCGTTGTGAGTTTCCGCTGCGGGTCCGCTCCCCTCGATCCCGCGGTCGCGGACGAGTTTTACGATTACTACGGGTTTCCGTGCCTCGTCAACTACGGCGCCACCGAATTCGCCGGCGGGGCTTCGGGCTGGACGATGGAGGACTTCAAGGTTTTCGGAAAGACCAAACGCGGAAGCGTGGGTCGGCTCAACCAGGGCTTCCAGGGGCGTACCGTCAATCCCGAGACCGGCGCCCCCCTTCCCGCCGGTGAGGCGGGGTTGCTTGAACTGAAGGCGCCGAACCTTGGCAATGGCAAAGATTGGGTGCGAACCACTGATCTTGCGGTGGTCGACAAGGACAACTTCCTCTTCAT
>DATNCF010000501.1:0-11866 GCA_035571675.1 Burkholderiales bacterium
TTGCTTCTCACCGGTGCTGGCTTCGTCGACGTGGAAAGGGTGGCCGACCTGGGTTTTTTCAATGACACCAGCCGCGCTCTTTTCCACGGCATGCCCATCAGCTTGAACATGCGGGCCGCCCGGCCGCGCGCCTGAACCTCACATGCAAAGTGTCGCCGCCAGCAGACAGAAGTGTGCCTTGATCCGCTTGCGCGGTATGGCTTAACCTTTGATTGCAAAGCCTTCATGAAATGGCACGAGCATTGCGTAATGGTCCGCCATGTCCCGCACAGCACGCATGGAAAATCATTCGGCCTCGCCGGTCTGGGCGGCGCCCTTGCGCTGTCTTGCAGCCTGCTGGCCGGATGCCAGGCCATGGCCCTGAGCGCCTTGGGTGCCGGCGCGACCTCGGGCATCGAGCGCACGCTCAACGGCGTGGGCTATAAGACCTTCACCGCCACCGAGCCGCAGGTGAGAGGCGCGGCCCTGCGCGCGCTGTCGCGCATGGGCATCCGGCCGCTGCCGGCCGGGCCGTCGCACGCGTCCGGCAATAAAGCCGATTCCAACGTGGTGCGCGCTTCAGCCGCCGATCGCGACATCGAACTGGAGTTCGAAACCCTGGCTTCCAACACCACGCGATTGCGCGTCAAGGTCCGGAGCGGGTTGTTTTACGACGCCGCCACCGCCATCGAGATCCTGCGCCAGACCGAGCGCATGCTCCAGCAGACATGATGGCGCCAGCATGACAGCGTCCAGGTGGCGCCTTGTCCGCCGTTGTTCCGGCATGGCCGTCTGCGCCGGCATGCTGTGCCTGCCCGCGGTCTTGCCCGTCGTTGCGGCGGCTGAGCGCTCCCCTGCCATCACCCATAAAGTCAAGCCCGCCCAGGCGCTGTATACGCGCTACCGCGGCTTCATCGGCAGCGATACGGCCACGCGCTCGCTCATCCAGGGGCTGCGCTACGGGGAACTGGTGAAGCTGGGCGTCGAAAACCGCGGCAACACCACGTTCATACCGCCCACCGAGCCCATGGGCTGGGTCAACATCGACCATGCGTTGGCCATTTCCCGCGGCGAACTGCGTTCCCTGGGCATTGTCCATCCCTCGCCGCTGCAATTGCGCGCCGTGCTGGTGGGCGGGGAGTTGCGGGACGCCACCGGCCGGCAGGTCGATATGCCCGGCATCCTCAACCTGCGCAGCCAGGGCATGGAATGGCCCGCCATCTCGGCGCAACTCGGCCTGGCGCAGGCCCAGGGGAAGGCCGGCGCCGAGGACACTCCGGCGGACCTTGCGGCGCTGCCGGACCAATAAGGCCGGAATGACTGGATCGATTCCATTGCCGGTTCGCCGCCGGCTGTTGAAGGCGCTGGCCGCCGGGGGAGCGGCCGGGGCCATGCCGTTCTCCGCACGCGCTCAGCAAGGCGGAAACGTGAGCGCCGAAAAAGCGCTGACCCGTCCCGAACCCTTCGACTATGCGCGCCTCAAGGGACGCGCCCGGGCCCTGGCAGCCCAGCCTTACCGCGAGCCGGCCCAGCATGTTCCCGATGCCGTGGCGCGTCTCGACTGGGACCAATACCAGGCCATACGCTACCGCCCCGAGCATACCTTGTGGGCCAGGGATGGCTTGCGTTTTAGGGTGTCTTTTTTTCACCTTGGCCTGTACTACAAAACCCCGGTGCGCATGCATGAAGTGCGCGACGGCCTGGCCCAGGAACTGGCCTACAACCCCGACATGTTCGATTACGGCAAGAGCGGGCTCGATGGAGGCGCGCTGCCGGCCGACCTGGGCTTTGCCGGGTTCCGGGTCAACTTCCGCACCGACTGGAAGCGCGACGTGGCCGCCTTCCTGGGGGCGAGCTATTTCCGCGCCGTGGGCGGCGAGTGGCAATACGGGCAGTCGGCGCGCGGCCTCGCCATCGATTGCGGCATGGACAAGCCTGAGGAATTCCCCGCCTTCACCGAATACTGGCTGGAGCGCCCCTCGCGCGAGTCGAACAGGCTGGTGGTGTACGCGCTGCTGGAATCGCCCAGCATCACCGGCGCGTATCGCTTCGCGGTCACGCCCGCGCGCTCCGCCGGCGAAAACCTGCTGACCGAAGTGGATGCCGCACTGTATCCGCGCAAGCCCATCGAGCGTCTGGGCATCGCGCCGCTCACGAGCATGTTCCAGTACGGCGAGAACGACCGCCGCGCCGCCACCGACTGGCGGCCGGAAATCCACGATAGCGACGGCCTGTCGCTGTGGACGGGCGGCGGCGAATGGCTGTGGCGCCCGCTGCTCAACCCGGCCCAGCTCAATTTCAACGCCTTCGCGGACAACAACCCGCGCGGCTACGGCCTGCTGCAGCGCGACCGCAATTTCGATCATTACCAGGATGACGGTGTGTTCTACGAGCGCCGCCCCAGCGTCTGGGTGCAGCCCAAGGGAAAGTGGGGGCGCGGCGCGGTGCACCTGGTGGAGCTGTCCACGCCCGACGAGACCCTGGACAATATCGTGGCCTACTGGAATCCCGCAGACAAGCCCAAGCCGGGGGAAGAACTGCTGTTCGGCTACGTGCTGCACTGGGGCGCCCAGGCGCCGGCCAATCCTAGCGCGGCTCGGGTGGTGGCCACGCGCACCGGCATGGGCGGGGTGGTGGGACGCAAGCGCGACTACTTCTCGTGGCGCTTCGCGGTGGACTTCGCCGGGGGCAAGCTGGCCGCGCTGCCGCGCACCGCGCGCGTCGAGCCCGTCATCACCGCTTCGCGCGGCGAGGTGGAGATCACCTCGGCGCGGCCCCTGGACGCCGTGCGCGGCTATCGCGCCATGTTCGACCTGAAACCCACGGACGACAGCACCGCCCCCATCAACCTGCGCCTGTTCCTGCGTTCAGGCGACGAGGCGCTCAGCGAGACCTGGGTTTACCAGTGGATGCCGCCGCCCGCGGCGGAACGCCGCTTCTAGCGTCGTAGTGCTTTAAAGGAACTATCACCTTTAGGACTTGACGACACCATGCAACAAGCCTATCCTCTGATCTACTGGACGGAGGATCGTGCATGGACACTCTGGAGACAATGCGCCGTTGGCCGAATCAGGAAGCAGCCATCGCCCACTTGGAAAAGGTGCGCTGGAATGGCCGTATCGTCTGTCCATACTGCGCCAGCGACAAAACTTGCGTTCACGCCAGCCGCGATAAGAAGCTGCCTCGCTGGCAGTGCCAGACATGCCATCGGGCATTTAGCGCGACCGTAGGGACGATCTTCCACCACACGCATATCCCATTGCCAACGTGGTTCCTCGCGTTGGCAATTATGCTCAACGCGAAGAAAAATATCTCAAATGCTCAGTTGTCGCGCGATCTGGGCCTCCCATACAAGACGACATGGAGTCTCGCACTTCGCATACGCGAGGCAATGAAAACCGACCCCGCACAAAACCGGCTGTTTCACGGCATCGTTGAAATGGACGAGGCATATATCGGCGGGAAGCCCCGCAAGGGCAATGCAGGTTCGAGCGGCGAGGCAGCGGGCAATAAGAGTTTTCGCGGCGTGGCACTAAAAAAACTTCTGTTGTCGGATTGGTCGAGCGCAACGGGCGCGCCTTTGCAATGGTGATCAACAAAAGCCAACTGAATGCGAAGGGGTTGAACGAAATCATCCACCGTCGCGTGGATACCAGCGGCTCGATCATCATGACGGAGGAGTACGGCGGTTACCATGATGTGAAGAAAATCCCCAGACACTACGTTCTAAATCATCAGCGACCTTATGTATCCGTTGATACGTATTCGAACACCGTTGAGGGGCCTTGGGCATCGGTCAAGCGCTCATGGTATGGACAACGCCACTGCTATTCTCGCAAGTGGACCGACTACTGCGTTTCTGGGCTCGCATTTAAATATAACAATCGGAAATATGCTGGTGCATTCGACTATCTGCTGCACCACATGGTCGGGAGGGGGCAATGAAACAACAAACCTTCAAACTGAAGGAACAGAAGGGCGGAAAGGGGAACTTTCTCTACTATGGGGACAACCTGACGATCATGCGCAATCTCAACAGCGCATCGGTGGACCTCATATACCTTGACCCGCCCTTTAATAGTCAACGTAACTACAATCTAATTTATGAAAAGTTGACCGGGCATCCCGTGCCAGAGCAGGAAGAAGCGTTCTGCGACGCATGGGAAATGGACGCCGAAAAAGTCGAGATGGCTCGTAAAATGCCAATCGTGCTGCGCGAATACGGCGTAGATCAGGGTATCGTAGATTTCTGGATGGCATGGATAGCTGCGCTCAGAAATACGCAGCCGCGATTGCTCGCCTATCTCATTTATATGTCCTACCGCTTACTCGAAATGCGGAGGATTTTGCGACCCACAGGCTCGCTCTATCTACACTGCGACCCAATAGCTAGTCATTACATCAAAGTGATTCTTGACGGAGTATTCGGCCACAACAATTTTAGAAGTGAAATCATTTGGAAGCGCTCGCACGCACATAACTCCGCAAAGCGATGGGGGCCTGTGCACGATGTAATACTGTTCTATACCAAGAGCGACAAGTACACTTGGAACAAGCAATATCAGCCTTATGAACAGTCTTACATCGATCAGTTCTTCAAATTCGATGACGCTGATGGTCGGGGGCGGTATTGGACGGGCGATTTGACTGGTGCGGGAACTCGCAACGGACCATCCGGCGAGGCGTGGCGTGGATTTGATGTGCGTGCAATGGGGCGTCACTGGGCATACTCGCCAGAAGAATTAGACCGACTGGACAAGGAACGTCGCATATATTGGCCAGTGACAAAAGGCGCTATGCCTAAGTTAAAGCGATACCTAAATGAAGCAAAGGGGATTGCCGCGCAGGACGTCTTGCTTGACGTGCCATCCCTTCAACGAATGAGCGCCGCACACTCTGAAAGTCTCGGGTACCAAACACAGAAACCAATAGGGCTGCTCACGCGCATCATTGGGGCATCAACAAATGATGGTGATGTCGTTTTTGACCCGTTCTGCGGGTGTGGCACCGCGATATACGCTGCGCATATCCTCAAGAGGAAATGGATGGGGTGCGACATTGCAATTCTGTCGGTCCGAATCGTGCGGGATGTTCTGCTTAAGCGCTATGGATTACGCGATGGCGTTGACTACCAGGTTGACGGGGTTCCTCTCAGCGTGGATGCTGCGCAAGAGTTGTTTGACCATGACCCACGTCAATTCCAGCATTGGTCTGTAGAGCTTGCGGGAGGATTTGCAAGTACGAGGCATGCGGGTGACTTGGGCGTTGATGGGCGAATTTACTTTGAGACCAAAGAGGGTCTGCGCAACATGGTGCTGTCCGTTAAAGGTGGCAAACTAACGCCTGCATTCGTGCGCGAGTTACGCGGCGTTGTGGAGCGTGAAGAAGACTCGCTGCTTGCCGGCCTGATTTGTCTACAGCAGCCCACCAAGGGAATGGGGGATGAGGCAGCCAAGGCTGGCATGTTCACCTATCAAGGCAAAGACTATCCGAGGCTGCAAATCAGGACGATAGACGACCTGCTCGCGGGAAAGGCATTTGATACGCCCTCGCGAGTGGAAACCTTAAGTTGGGAGAAGCAAGCCGCGCTGCCCTTGTAATTGCGCATTTGGGCTATACTTCTTTTCTGCGCCCGTGCTAAGCGGGATAGACGCGCCCGGAGGGAATCGAACCCACGGCCTACCGCTTCGACACGGTTGCTCTATCCTTCTGAGCTACGGGCGCACCCATATTATGCGCCTGGACGTTCTTCCGCGCAATTCCCCTGTTACCAGTAGGTATTCTATTGAATCTTAAGGACTTTCCATCGTCATTTATGGCGATGTAGTCCTAAAGGTGATAGTTCCAACTCTCATAGTTGGGGATCGGCTTCCGGTTACCTAGGCGGCGAGGGCGCGCGGAGCGCGGCCGCCCTGATCCCTGTGCAGCGCGAACAATGCGGCGGCGTCGTCCAGCAAGTCCATCTTGTGCCGCGTGCCCAGCGCCGCCAAGCCCAGGCGGCGCGCCTCGGCCACCAATCCTTCACGCCGCTCCCGCGCGGGGGCCCGCGGTGGCGCGCGCCGCGGCGCGCAGCCGCGGGCGAGGGCGTTGACGCCCGGGTCGGCGATGGCCTCGGCGAAACCCGGCAGGGTGGGGGTCATCTGGAAGATCTGGCGAGTCTGTTCAAGTTCCACCGGCGGTTGGGCCTCCTCGGGCGTGAGGAACCAGGAGCGCAGGCGCAGCCTGCGGCCCAGTGACGCCCGGCTGGACAGCACCGACAGCGGAATGCACAGCACCAGGGCGCTGATGATGGGCAGCAGCCACAGCAGGTAGGACGGATTGATCCAGTACACCAGCCCCGCCCAGGCGATGCCAAGCAGGGTGTGTCCGCCGTGGCGCCGCGCCGCCTCCGCCCAGCTCGTCTCGGCGTCCTCGCGCGGCGGCGATTTCCACTGGAAGGCGCTGCCGGTGAGGCCTTCGATCACGAACTGGGTGTGGAACAGCATGCGCACCGGCGCGAGCAGCATGGAAAACAGCATTTCGCCCAGCATGCTGCCCACCACCCGAGCCCGGCCGCCGAAGGGCCGCGAGTCCTTCGCGAGGATCAGCGCCACGCTGGCGAGCTTGGGCAGGAACAGCAGCATGGCGGTGGCGCCGAACAGCCACAGCGTCCAGCCCACCTGCTGGGCCGGCCACAGGGGGAACAACTGGTGCGGCTCGACGAAGTACACCGGGATGGCGAAGGCGTTCAGGGCCAGTTGCACCGTGGACAGCACCAGCAGCAGGCACCACAGCGGGGCGGACACGTACGCAAACACGCCGCTCATGAACACCGCGCGGTGCGCCGCGTGCATGCCCTGGGCGAAGAACAGCCGCGAGTTGATCAGGTTGCCGCGGCACCAGCGCCGGTCGCGCTTCAGCTCGTCGCACAGGTTGGGCGGCATTTCCTCGTAGCTGCCCTCCAGGTCGCAGGCCATCCACACCGACCAGCCGGCGCGCCGCATCAGCGCCGCCTCGACAAAGTCGTGCGACAGGATGTCGCCCGACAGCGGTCCGCGGCCCGGGAGCCGGCCCAGGGCGCAATGACGCATGAAGGGCGCCACGCGGATGATGGCGTTGTGGCCCCAGTAGTGCGACTCCCCCAGTTGCCAGAAGTTGAGCCCGGCGATGAACAGCGGCCCGTAGGCGCGCGAAGCGAACTGCTGGATGCGCGCATACAGCGTGTCGCGGCCCGCGGGGTGCGGCACGCTCTGGATGATGCCGGCGTTGGGATTGGCTTCCATGAGCCGCGCCAGGCCCGTCAGGCACGTGCCGCTCATCACGCTGTCGGCATCCAGGACGACCATGTAGCGGTAGTTGCGGCCCCAGCGCCGGCAGAAATCGGCCAGGTTGCCGCTCTTTCTCTTGATGCGGTGGCGCCGCCAGCGGTAGAACACCTTGTGGTAGGCGCCCGCGTCGCGGCACAGCGCGTTCCAGGCGTGCATCTCGGCCACGCGCGTGTCCGGGTCGCTGGTGTCGCTGAGCACGAAGAAGTCGAAGGCCTCGAGGTTGCCCGAGCGGGCCAGTGAATCGTAAGTGGCGCGCAGCCCGGCGAACACCCGCGCCACGTTCTCGTTGCAAATGGGCATGACCACGGCCGTGCGCGCCTCCGGTGGCAGCGGCGCGGCTTTGGCCGTATCGGCGGCGGTGATGTTGAAGCGGTCGCGGCCGGTGAGCAGCACGAAAAAGCCCATCATGGCGGTCCAGAACCCGGCCGAGATCCAGCAGAACAGGATGGCGAACAGGCAGGTGCTGACGAACTCCATGGGCTGGCCGCCATGGTGCGGCATGGCGCCCACCAGCAGCCAGGTGGCCCACACGGTCTGGGCCAGGGTCAGGAACAAGAGCAGCATGCGGCGCGCACCGGCGGCGTCGTGCCAGCGCACTTGCGGATCGGGCGAATCGCTGCTGTCGTGATCCGCCCCCTTGCGCAGGCGCTTGAGACGCGACAGCAGCGGCGCGCAGCGGCGCGGCGGCCAGTCGCGCGGCGCCATGGAACCGCGGTTGATGGGCGGCGCCACGGGCAGGCCGCTGGCTCCTACGGGGACGACGTTCTCGAATGGGCGATGGTTCATAGAGGTGGAAGGATGTAGCTCCAGGTTTCCGATACGGGGCGCGCGCCGTCGCGCAACGTGGCGCGCAATTCCACTGGTTTGGCTTCGTCGACCTGCTTCAGGCGCAGGTGGAGGCGCCAGCCGCCGGTGGCCGCATTGGGAACCACCGCTTGTTCCAGGATCTGGCCGTTGGCGTCCGACCACACCTGGGCCGTTGGCAGCTTCTCGCCTTCGGACTTGGCGCTGGCCTCAGCCTTGGCCTCGGCTTTCGGTCCGCCGTCGAAGTCGATGGCCAGGCCGATGCTGTTGTCGGCGCCGCGTGGGAAACCGCGCCCGCGCCGGGTCTGCTGCACTTCGGCCAGCGGGGGGCGCGTCTCGCGCTCCTTTTCCCACAGCAGCCGGTATTCCAGGTCCAGGGGCTTGCCGGATGCGGGCGCCTTGTCCCGCACCCAGTAGGCCACGACGTTGTCGTTGGTCTCGTCCGGCGCCGGAATCTGCACCAGCTCGATGCGCCCCGCGCCCCATTTGCCCTTGGGCTGCACCCACACGCTGGGACGCAGCTCGAAACGCTGCTCCAGGTCCTGGTAGTCGCCGAAGCTGCGGTCGCGTTGCATCAGGCCGAAGCCGCGCGGGTCGGTGGTGGAGAACGACGTCACCAGCAGCCGCTTGGGATTGACCAGCGGCCGCCAGATCCATTCATCGTTGCCGGCGTGCACCGACAGGCCGTCGGAGTCGTGGACCTCCGGCCGGTAGTCGTCGCCGCCCTGGCGCTGGTTCTCGCCGCTGAAGAACATGCTGGTCAGCGGCGCCAGTCCTACCTTGGCCAGCTTGGACACGCCGTCGCGGAAATACAGTTGGGCCTTCACGTCCATGCTGGTGGAAACTCCGGGCGTGAAAACGAAGCGGTAGGCGCCCGCGGCGCTTTTGGAGTCGAGCAGGGCGTAGAAGATGAGCTCGCGCGCGCCGGCCGCCGGCCGCTCCAGCCAGAACTCGACGAAGCGCGGGAATTCCTCCCCGGTCTGGGCGGCCACGTCCAGGGCCAGGCCACGCGCCGAGGCGCCATAGCGCTGCTCCCGGCCCAGGGCGCGGAAATAGCTGGCGCCCAGCACGGCCAGCACCTCGTCCTTCACCTTGGCGGAATTGATGGGGAACAGAATCTGGAAGCCGGCCGGCCCGAGCTTGCGCAACTGCGCCGGATCGACCTTCACGCCGGCGTAGTCGAAGGCCTGCGGGTCGAACTTGAGTTCGCGCACGCCTCCGGCCACCTCGTTGATCTTCACGGGCAGGTCGAAGTGCCAGCCCGGATGGAAAAAGGCCAGTTCGAACGGCAGGCCGCGCCATTGGCGCGCTTCCGGCCGGTAGCGGATGGTCCGGTAGCGCTCGTATGCCAGGTCGCGCAGTTCCTTGGGCAGATCCGCGGACGGCGCCTGGAAGGCCGAGGCGGCCAGGGCCTTGGCCTTGGCTGCCACGTCGGCGAAGCCGAAGGCCCGCACCTCGGCCGGGAGCATGCACAGGCAGGCCAGGGCGGCGTACGACAGGGACAGCAGCGACAAGGTGCATCGGGCATACCCGGAGACCGGGCGAAAGGCGGCGCGGGATACGGCGCACGGGGCGGCGCGGGAGACAGCGGGCATGTTCCTTGGGTGGGCGGGCAGACGGAGGGAGCGCCAGTGTGACAAGCGCGCAAGTCACGTGTTCCGATGGTCGCCATGCCGTTTAGACCGTCGTCGAGGCACGACAGGGCAAGCCGTCGTGGTCCGGCGCGGCCTCACCATCACAGTGCGTGGCGCACCACGGTCAGGATGCGTGGCGCGCCACGCGCTGTCGCAATTTCGTGACGGCCGGGCGGCGAAGCGCGGCCGACAACTACAAGTCGTCAAGGCCGGCTCACGTTTGCTCGGAAAGGGGCGGGCGCCCTCGTTGTATCGGAGCGGCGCTGCCCGCAACCTCCTCCTCGCTGCTGCTGCGGCGGCGCCTTGGATGACCGGTCGGACGGCGATGTCGTTCTGATTAATGAACGTTAAGTCCGGATGCCCGGGAACGATGCCCGCAGGGCAAATGCGTATAATCGACCGCGCCGATGACACAAAGGAGGCGGCAATGGGCGAGACAGCCGAGATCGGCAACGAATACGTGAGAACCGAGAAGCGCGGCCGCGTGGCGGTGCTGACCATCACCAATCCCGGCAAGAGAAACGCCTTCGCGCTTAGAATGCGCGCCGGCCTGATTTCCGCCTTTCACCACTTCATGTACGCCGACAAGGGCGTGCGCGCCATCGTGCTTACCGGCGCCGACGGCGCCTTCTGCGCCGGCGGCGACATTTCCGAAATGGAGGAGATCAAGAACGACCCCGGTTTCGGCCACATGGACTGGCGCGAGCGCATGGCCTTCACTAGCCAGGTGCCGCGCGAGATGCTGTCCGGCCCCAAAGCCATCGTCTGCGCCGTGGAGGGCGTGGCTTTCGGCGCCGGCTGGTCCATGGCCATGGCGTCGGACTATGTGGTGGCCGCGCGGAACTCGCGCTTTTGCGCCGCCTTCGTGCGCATGGGCCTGGTGCCCGACACGGCCCTGTTCTGGACGCTCATCCAGCGCGTGGGGCGCACGCGCGCACGCCAGCTCATGATGCTGGCCACGGAGCTGTCCGGCGAGCAGGCGCTGGCCGAGCGGATCGTCGACGAGATCGTCGAGCCGGGCTTGGCACTGCATCGCGCGGTAACCGTGGCCGAACAATACGCCGCCATGCCGCCGCTTGCCCACGCGCTGATCAAGGACGCCATGCTCCAGGGTACCGATTCCTTCGCCAATGCGGTCAAAGTGGAAATCGATTACCAATCCATTGCGGCCACCAGCCGCGACCACCTCGAGGCGGTGCAGGCTTTCCGGGAAAAGCGCAAGCCCGTATTCAAGGGTGAATAGCGTGTTCCAGGAGGGGTTGTGGGACCTTTAGCAGGCATCAAGATCGTCGAACTCGCGGGCGTGGGGCCGGGCCCCATGTGCGCCATGGTGCTGGCCGACCTCGGGGCCACGGTGCTGCGCATCGAGCGCACCGAGCCCGTGGACCTCGGCATCAAGCGGCCGCTGCGCGCCAACCTCATCATGCGCAACCGCAAGCAGATCGCCCTCGACCTGAAAAAGCCCGAGGGCCTGGAAGCCGCGCTGACGCTCGTCGCCCGCGCCGACGGCCTGATCGAGGGCTTTCGCCCGGGCGTCACCGAGCGCCTCGGCCTGGGCCCGGAGGACTGCTTCAAGCGCAATCCGCGCCTGGTTTACGGCCGCATGACGGGCTGGGGCCAGCAGGGGCCGCTCGCCAAGGTGGCGGCGCACGACACCAACTACATCGCCATCACCGGCGCGCTCCACGCCATCGGCCGCAAGGGCACGCCGCCGCCGCCGCCGCTCAACCTGCTGGGGGATTTCGCCGGCGGGTCCCTGTACCTGGCCGTGGGCATGCTGGCCGCCATCATCGAATGCCGCAAGTCGGGCAAGGGGCAGGTGGTGGACGCCGCCATCGTGGACGGCGTGCTGTCGCTATCGGCGCAGATGTTCGGCTCCTACGCGGCCGGGATCATCAGCGCCGGCCGCGGCGAGAACACCAGCGACAGCGGCGCCCATTTCTTCGACTGCTACGAATGCAAGGACGGCAAGTTCGTGTCCGTGGCGGCGGTGGAAAAGCGCTTCTACGATGAACTGTGCCGGCGCATCGGCGTGGACCCCGCCGCCATCGGCGAGCACACCGACCCCGCCAACTGGGACAAGGGCAAGGAAATCTTCGCCCGGACCTTCCGTACCAAGACCCGGGACGAGTGGACCGCGCT
>DATNCF010000502.1:0-18659 GCA_035571675.1 Burkholderiales bacterium
GCCCGGTGCTCGGCGGAGTCCATGTCGATGAAGTCCACCACGATGATGCCGCCCAGGTTGCGCAGCCGCAGCTGGCGCGCGATCACCAGCGCCGCCTCCAGGTTGGTCTTGAAGATCGTGTCGTCGAAATTGCGCACGCCCACGAAGCCGCCGGTGTTCACGTCGACCGTGGTCATGGCCTCGGTCTGGTCGATGATGAGGTAGCCGCCCGACTTGAGGTCCACGCGCCGCGCCAGCGCCTTCTGGATCTCGCCTTCGACGTTGAAGAGGTCGAACAGCGGCCGCTCGCCGGTGTAGTGCTCGAGGCGCCCCAGCACCACCGGGGTGTACTCCTCGGCGAAGGCCTGCAGCTTGACGAAGTTCTCGCGCGAGTCCACCACGACGCGGCCGGTGTCGTCGTGCACGAAGTCGCGCAGCACGCGCTGCGCCAGCGACAGGTCCTGGTAGAGCAGCGTGGGCGGCGCCGAGGTGAAGGAGCGGCCGCGGATGTCGCGCCACAGCTTGACGAGGTAGCCGATGTCGCCGGCGAAGTCGGCGTCGCTGGCGGTCTCGGCGGCGGTGCGGATGATGAAGCCGCCCGTCTCGCCCGCCGGCAGCAGCGCCGCCAGCTTGTCGCGCAGGTTCTGGCGCTCGGCCTCGTCGCCGATGCGCTGCGAAATGCCGATGTGCGGGTCCTGGGGCAGGTACACCAGCAGCCGGCCGGCGATGGAGATCTGCGTGGACAGGCGCGCCCCCTTGGTGCCGATGGGGTCCTTGATCACCTGCACCAGCAGCGACTGGCCTTCCGAAAGAATGCGCTCGATGGGCTTGTGCTCGCCGCCGCCGCCGTTGCCGCGCTGCTCCCAGATGTCGGCCACGTGCAGGAAGGCGGCGCGCTCCAGGCCGATCTCGATGAACGCCGACTGCATGCCGGGGAGAACGCGGGCGACCTTGCCCACGTAGATGTTGCCCACCAGGCCGCGGTTGTGGGCGCGCTCGACGTGCAGTTCCACCGGGACGCCCGCGGACATGACGGCCACGCGGGTTTCCTGCGGGGTGACATTAATAAGAATATCTTCGCTCATGACGAGATACTCTTATGCAAGGGATCGAGATCACGCATGCGCTGAATTTTTATTTTCACGTTGCCCTCTCCCCTGCCCCTCTCCCTGGGGGAGAGGGGTTGATTCCACATCGCGCTAGCGCAGAATGCGCTCCAGCAGCATGGCCGTCTCGAAGAGCGGCAGGCCCATGATCCCGGTATAGCTTCCCCTGATCTCCGGAATGAACGCAGCGGCATATCCCTGTATGCCGTAGGCGCCCGCTTTGTCCATGGGCTCCCCTTGCGCCACGTACGCCGCTATTTCTTCCGATGACAAATTGCGAAAACGAACGAAGCTTTCGCTCATGGCCAGCTCGGCGCGCGAGCCGAATTGTACCGCCACGGCGGTGAGCACACGGTGCTCGGTGCCCGACAGCGCGGTGAGCATGCGCGTTGCGTCCTCGCCGTTGGCCGGCTTGCCGAAAATCCGGCCGTCCAGGCACACCGTGGTGTCGGCGGCGAGCACGGGCAGCGCCGGCAGGCGCCTCTCGGCCAGCCGCAGGCTGCCGGCTTCGGCCTTGGCGCGGCACACGCGCTTCACGTAGTCGTCGGGGACCTCGCCGGGCAGGGGCGTCTCGTCCACGTCAGGGCCGCGGTCGCGTTTGTCCCTCAGCACCAGCATCTCGAAGCCCACGCCGATCTGGCGCAGCAGTTCTCTTCGTCGCGGGCTGCGGGAGGCAAGATAGACGCGGGTGTTGTACGGAATCATGGCTGGCGGGGCGGCGAGTGTGCCTTGATGTTCTCAGGAAGTCCGGGGATTTGCCGTGACAGACTGCGCATTCAATGGGACTAGGGCCCGGTTTACGAGCGATGATAGGGGTGGTTGGCCAGGATGGTGGTCGCCCGGTAGAGCTGTTCGGCGAGCAGCACGCGGGCAAGGCCATGCGGGAGGGTGAAGGAGGAGAGGCGCATTTGCTGCGCCGCGCCGGTCTTGACCGACGGGGCAAGGCCGTCCGGCCCGCCGATGATGAAGGCCAGGTCCCGGCCTGATTCGAGGCGCTGCGCAAGCCACGCGGCCAACTCCTTGCTGGTCAACTCATGTCCGTGTTCGTCCAAGACAACGCGTTCGCAGTTTTCAGGCAGGGCGGCTTCAATGCGGGTCGCTTCGGCGGCCATCATCTGCGCCGGCGTCTTGCCGCTGGTGCGGGGCTCGGGCTTTACCTCGACAAGCGAGATGCGGGCATTTTTCGACATCCGCCCCGCGTACTCGGTAAAGCCGTCATCCACCCAGCGGGGCATGCGGTTTCCCACAGCGACAACAAGAATTTTCACGTGAATGCTTGGGAGGATGAGGCCCCTCCCTCCGGGAGGAGAGTCACGAGATTACGCTGAATAACAAACCGCAAGGTGCTGACAATCAGAACTACGCCGATGGCCGCTCTGCGGATTTACTTGCCGTTTTTCTTGGAGTGCGCGGCTTAGGCACCCCCCATAGTTCTTCCAAATTGTAATGCGTGCGTGTGGCCGGCTGCATGATGTGCACGACCAAGTCGCCGGCATCCACCAACACCCATTCGTCTCCATCCTCGCCTTCAACGCTGGCAATACGTCCTCCCGCTTCCCGGACTTTATCCTGTACGTTGCGCGACAGGGCGCGCAATTGCCGGCCGGAGTCGGCGCTGGCGATGACAACGCGGTCGAACAAGGCCGTAAGGTGGGTCACGTCGAAAGCCAGGATATCGTGCGCCTTGATGTCTTCCAGTGCGGCCATCACGACTTTCTGTAATTTGCGGATGTCTTTCAAGTGCGTGCCTTTCGGTGCATCAAGTCACTTCGCTCCCTGAGGGTTGAGGTACAGCTTGTTGGAAATCATGTACTCCCACACCGCGTCAGGCAGCAGGTAGCGCGCGCTGCGGCCGGCGGCGATGTGGCCGCGGATGGCGGTGGACGAGATGTCCAGCGCCGTCATGGAAAAGCGCACAATGGCGCCGGCGGGCCGGGCGGGCAGGCTATCGGACCGCCGCGCCGCCCATTCCTTGGCCAGCGCCGGTGCCAGCCGCGCCACGTCGATGACATGCCCCGGCCGCTCGGCCACGCCGATGTGCGCCAAGTTGAGCAGGTGGGTCCAGTCCTTCCAGGTTTCAAGCGCCAGAAACTGGTCGGCCCCGATCAGCAGGACGAGCGGGCCATCGCTGCCCTCGCGGCGGATGCGCGCCAGGGTGTTCACCGTGTAGGTGGGGCCGTCGATGCGGAATTCGCCGTCGTCCAGCACGAACCCGGCATGGTTGGCCAGCGCCAGCCGCAGCATGGCCAGCCGGTCTGTCTGCCCCGCCACGGCGTCGCCGCGGTGGCCGGGCTTGCCGGTGGGTACCCAGCGCACGTAAGACAGGCCCAGCGCCACGCGCGCTTCTTCCGCCAGGCGCAGGTGGCCAAGGTGAACCGGATCGAAATTGCCGCCAAAGACGCCCAGCGTCGCCTTCCCCCCTGTGCCGATCGGCGCCTTTGCGGGGGTGTTCAGGTGCGGACCTGTCCGTCGCCGAACACGACGAATTTCTGCGAAGTGAGGCCCTCCAGGCCCACCGGGCCGCGGGCGTGCAGCTTGTCGGTGGAAATGCCGATTTCCGCCCCCAGGCCGTACTCGAAGCCGTCGGCGAAGCGGGTGGAGGCGTTCACCAGCACCGAGCTGGAATCCACCTCGCGCAGGAAGCGGTCGGCGCGGGCCTTGTCCTCGGTGACGATGGCGTCGGTGTGCTGCGAGCCGTAGCGCGCGATGTGGTCCATGGCCTCATCCACGTCCTTGACCACCCGCACCGACAGCACCGGGGCGAGGTACTCGGTGTGCCAGTCCTCCTCGGTTGCGGCGCCCATGCCCGGCGCCAGCGCGCGAGCGCGCTCGTCACCGCGCAATTCCACGCCCTTGTCGGTGTAGATCTTGGCCAGCCGCGGCAGCACGCGCTCGGCAATGCCCTCGGCCACCAGCAGCGTCTCCATGGTGTTGCAGGTGCCGTAGCGCTGGGTCTTGGCGTTGTCGGCGATGCGCACCGCCTTTTCGACGTCGGCGCGGTCGTCGATGTACACGTGGCAAATGCCGTCCAGGTGCTTGATCATGGGAATGCGCGATTCCGACATGACGCGCTCGATCAGGCTCTTGCCGCCGCGGGGCACCACGATGTCCACGTATTGATTGAGCGCGAGCAGCTCGCCCACCGCCGCGCGGTCGGGCGTGGCCACCACCTGCACCGCGGCCTCGGGCAGGCCGGCCGCGAGCAGCCCTTCACGCACGCAGGCCGCGATGGCGAGGTTGGAATGCACCGACTCCGAGCCGCCGCGCAGGATGCAGGCGTTGCCCGACTTCAGGCACAGCGCCGCGGCGTCAGCGGTGACGTTGGGCCGCGACTCGTAAATGATGGCTACCACCCCGAGCGGCACGCGCATGCGCCCCACGCGGATGCCCGACGGCTGCTGTTTCAGGTCGCTTACTTCGCCCACGGGATCGGGCAGCGACGCAACCTGCTCCAGGCCGCGGGCCATGGACTCGATGCCTGCCGGGGCAAGGGTAAGGCGGTCGATGAAGGCGGCGTCCTTGCCGGCCGCCCGGGCGGAAGCCAGGTCCTGCTGGTTGGATTCGATCAGCCGCGCCTGGTCGCGGCGAATGGCCGCCGCCATGGCGGTGAGAGCGGCGTTCTTCTTTACCGTATCCGCGCGCGCCAGCTCGCGCGACGCCTTGCGCGCGGCGCGCCCCAGGTCGAGCATGTAGCTATGCAGGTCCGAAACGGCGTTCATGACGAGATTTTACCCCGCCACATGACGGCTGGCATGGGGGCTACGGAGCGCTGTTTAGCCTTCCGCGCTGGAAGCGCGGGCCTCCTTCCAGCCCTAGAAATTGGGAATGGACCCGTTGCGGGGCAATTCGGCCAATAAGTCCTGCGCCCGGTTCGTAAAGTCCAATATGCTGCCGTCGATCTGCTTGGCAGCCTCGAATACCGCCGGCTGGAAGGAGTAACAAGCCCCTGCCAGGTTTGTGGGCATCCAACTCCCTGCGGTCGGCGTCCGGCCGTTTTCCATGCGCGACTTGGCTGACCGGCCGTACGAGATCCAGATCCCCCGGCGCAGCAGCATGGCGGCCTCCAGGACGTCCGGCTCAAAATGCTTCCAGTTCACCTTGCCGAACAGGTTCTCGCAGGCGAATTCCGAGGGTGCGGCGATGCGGGCGCCGTTGACCTGCCACTGCATGACAAGTTGGCCGTCGCGGACAATGCCCGGCTCGCTTTTCTTCTCCACCGCGTCCGGGACGGTGATGTCATATTGCCTGCGCCCCCCGCGCTGCGCATGGACCAGGGCGTAGCGCCCCAAGTCGAACAGGTGGGTGCAGTGCTGCAGGGGATCGATGCCGCGCGCGCCGCCAGTGAGCGGTAGCCCGACGAACTCCTGCAGCCGCGCCGCCGCGGCCGGGCAACTGTCGCGTGGCACGCGCAGGCTCCTGCCCGAAGCGGCGGTGACGGCCTTGCCGTCGTGCGCGATCTCGACGTACATGTGGTGGAAGTCGTCTTCCAGGGCGGCGAACACGCGCCGGCCCTCGGCCTGCAGCACGATGCGGCGCCGGTATGCGCCTGGAATGTCTAGCCGATCGTTCATTGCATTTAAATGGGGGCTCGGGCGGGGGGTCTCAAGTATCGATTTTCAAGCATCGATTTTCAGGCGGCCAGTTTAAGGCCCAATTGCAGCAGTTCGTCCCAGGCGTCGCCCTTGGCCACGCCCTTGGCCATGCGGTCGATGCGCGCGGTGTGCGCCAGCGCGTCGAGCAGGGCCTTGCGCGACAGGCGCTTGGCCGCCGCGGCCACCAGGCTGACGCGGGGTTCGCCCCAGACGCGGTTTTCGCGCGCCGCCTCGGCGGCGGGGCGCCCCGCCTGCACCGAGCGCTGCACCCGCGCGATGGTGCGGATTTCCTCGGCCACGATCCACACCAGCCGCGGCGTGGCCTCGCCCTCGGCGCGCAGCCCTTCCAGCATGCGCGTGAGGCGCGCGCGGTCGTTGCCCAGCATGGCCACGGTCAACTGCCCGGCGTCGAAGCGCGCCACGTTCATGACCGAGGCGCGCACGGTTTCGAACGACAAGCGGCCCTCGGGCGCGAGCAGGGCGAGCTTCTGGATTTCCTGGTGCGCGGCGAGCAGGTTGCCTTCCACGCTGTCGGCCAGGAAGGCCAGGGTGTCGCGGTCGGCGGATTGTTTGTTCCGCGCCAGGCGCCCGGCCAGCCATTCGGGCAGGCGGGCGCGCTCCAGGGGATAGATTTCCACCACCGTGCCGGCGCGCGTCAGCGCCGTGAACCACGCCGCCGACTGGTCGCGCTTGGCCAGGCGCGGCAGTGTCACCACCACCAGCGTGTCGGGCGACAGGTTGGCGCACAGCGCGGTGATGGCTTCGCCGCCCTGGGCGCCGGGCTTGCCGGTGGGAATGCGCAGCTCGACGATTTTGCGGTCGCCGAACAGGGACATGCCGGCATTGGCCGCATGCAGCGCGCCCCAGTCGAAACTGCGCTCCACCGACAGCACCTCGCGCTCGCTGAAGCCCTGAGCGCGCGCTTTGGCGCGGATGTCGTCCACGGCCTCCATGGCGAGCAGCGGGTCGTCGCCGTGAACCAGGTACAGCGGCGCAAGGCCGCGCTGCAGGTGCGCGCTCAGCTGGTCGGGCCGCAGGCTCGGCATGCTTGTTACGGGCTAGCGGGTCACCGGCGCGGCCGGCCCCGTGGCCGGCGACTGATTCGGCGACACGGCCGGCGCGCTGAGGGGCGCGGCGGGATTGGCCTGGGAGGGCGTGGCCGCGGGCGCCACGGTGGGAGCGCCCGCAGGCGCGGAAGAAGTCCCGGGCGAGGAAGCCACTTCGGGAGGCCTGGCGGCGCCGAGCCGCCGCAGGATCTGCTGCACCATGTCGGTCTGCATGTCGCGGTACAGCAGGGTTTCTTCCGATTCCTTGGCCAGCACCGCGGCGTCGTTGAACGACACGTCGCGCGTCAGCAGTATGTCGTTGCGCGGCAGGTACTCCAGGCCGCGGTTGTCCACCACGCGGAAGCCCACGCGGCCGCGCAACTGGTATTCGCGCACGCGGCCCGACGAGTCCAGCGACAGAATGACTTTTTCGCGCGAGTCCTGCAGGAATTCCATGCGTGCCTGCGCGTCGGCCGGATTGTCCACCAGCCTGGTCTGGGTGCCGGCGGCGATGTTGCGCTTCAACTCCACGGCCAGCCCGCTGCCGGCGGGCACGTACAGGGTGTCGAAGGGCAGGTTGGTCCGGCCGCGCAACTGGAAGCCGCAGGCGGCGAGCGAAGCGAGCAACAAGATGGACAAAAGCAGCTTCAAAATTCCAAGGCGGATCATTAGGGTGGCAGTGTGCGGTTATCCGACTACGTTGACGAGTTTGCCCGGTACGACGATGACCTTTTTGGGAATTCGGCCTTCCAAGTGTTTCCTGACGGCTTCGTGGTCAAGGGCCAGGCGCTCGATTTCCTCACGGCTTGCGGAAGCTGGCACCAGCAGCTTGCCGCGCAGCTTGCCATTGACCTGGAGTACTAGTTCGATCTCGTCCTGCACCAGCGCCGCCTCATCCACTTCCGGCCAGGCCGCATCCATGATGTCGCCGGCGTAGCCGAGCTCGGTCCACAGCGCATGGCCGAGGTGGGGCGCCATGGGATAGAGCACGCGCAGCAGGATGCCGAAGGATTCGTGCAGCAGCTTGGGGTGCGTCTTGAGACCGGGCATGTCGTGCAGCGCGTTCAGCATTTTCATGGTGGCCGCGGCCACGGTGTTGAACTGCTTGCGCTCCACGTCGTACGTGGCCTGCTTCAGCAGCAGATGCACTTCCCGGCGCAGCCTGGCGACATCGGGATGCGACTTGGCCATGTCCGCCGGGTAGGGGTAGCCGGAGTATTTGCCTCCGGTCTTCGCAGACTGCCCCTTCAGGACTTCCGCGTGGTCGGCGGCAAAGCTCCACACCCGCTTCAGGAACTTGAACGCGCCGTCCACCCCCGCGTCCGACCACAACAGCGTCGCCTCAGGCGGGCTGGCGAACATCATGAAAAAGCGCGCCGTGTCGGCGCCGTACTCTTCCACCAGCGACTGCGGGTCCACGCCGTTGTTCTTGGACTTGGACATGGTGCCGATGCCGTCCGACTCCACGGGCTTGCCGTCGGAGCGCAGCACGGCGCCGGTGCGTTTGCCGGCCTCGTCGGTGAGGACGTCCACGTCGGCCGGGTTGAAGTACTGCACGCGTCCGCTCTTGCCGTCGGCCGAGGCCTCGGCCTTGCGGTAGAAAATCTCGTTCAGCACCATGCCCTGGGTGAGCAGGTTCTTGAACGGCTCGTCGACCTTGATCAGCCCGAAGTCGCGCATGACCTTGGTCCAGAAGCGCGAGTACAGCAGGTGCAGGATGGCGTGCTCTATGCCGCCGATGTACTGGTCCACGGGCATCCACGCCTGCGCGCGCTCGTCCACCATGGCGCGGGCATTGTCCGGGCAAGGGTAGCGCAGGAAATACCAGGACGAATCCACGAAGGTGTCCATGGTGTCGGTCTCGCGCCGCGCGTCGGCGCCGCACTTGGGGCAGGTACAGGCGAGGAAGGCCGCGTGCTTGTTCAGCGGATTGCCGCTGCCGTCGGGAACAAGGTCCTCGGGCAGCACCACGGGAAGCTGGTCGTCGGGCACGGGCACGGCGCCGCATTTGGCGCAATGGATGAGCGGAATCGGGCAGCCCCAGTAGCGCTGGCGCGAAATGCCCCAATCCCTGAGTCGCCAGGTGACTTGTTTGTCGCCCAAGGACTTGGCGCTCAAATCCGCCGCGATGGCATCCACCGCCTGGACGAAGTCCAGGCCATCGTACTTGCCCGAATGCACGCAGCGTCCGTAGTCGGCGTACCAGGACTGCCAAGCATCGGTGGAATAGGCCTTACCTTCCACGTCGATCACCTGCTTGATGGCGATGCCGTATTTTTTGGCGAAGGCGAAATCACGCTCGTCGTGCGCGGGCACGCCCATCACCGCGCCCTCGCCGTAGGTCATGAGCACGTAGTTGCCCACCCAAACAGGCACTTGCTCATTCGTCACAGGGTGCGTGACAAACAGCCCTGTCGGCATGCCGAGCTTCTCCTGCGTTGCAAGGTCGGCTTCCATCACCGCGCCGCGCTTGCACTCTTCCACGAAGGCGGCCAGTTTCTCGTTGGCTTTGGCGGCGTGCGCCGCCAAAGGATGTTCGGCGGCCACGGCGCAGAACGTGACGCCCATGAGCGTGTCGGCGCGCGTGGTAAAAACCCGGAGGACCTTGTTTTCTCCGTTCAGGGCATAGGGGAAGCCGATATTTACGCCATGGCTCTTTCCTATCCAATTTGCCTGCATGGTCTTCACGCGCTCGGGCCAGCCGGGCAGCGCATCCAGCGCGGCCAGGAGCTCTTCGCTGTAGCGCGTGATGGCGAGGTAGTACATGGGGATCTCGCGCTTTTCCACCACGGCGCCGGTGCGCCACCCGCGGCCGTCGATGACCTGCTCGTTGGCGAGCACGGTGTGGTCCACGGGGTCCCAGTTCACCGTGCCGGTCTTCTGGTAGGCAATGCCTTTTTCCAGCATGCGCAGGAACAGCCACTGGTTCCAGCGGTAATACTCGGGGCGGCAGGTGGCGACTTCACGGCTCCAGTCGATGGCGAAACCCAGCGACTTGAGTTGCTTCTTCATGTAGGCGATGTTGTCGTAGGTCCACTTGGCCGGCGGCACGCCGTTGGCGATGGCCGCGTTTTCGGCCGGCAGGCCGAAAGCATCCCAGCCCATGGGCTGCAGCACCTTGTGGCCCCGCATGCGGTAATAGCGGGTGACGACATCCCCTATGGTATAGTTCCTCACGTGCCCCATGTGCAGCTTGCCCGAGGGATAGGGGAACATGGACAGGCAGTAGTACTTGGGTCCGTCCGAGGGCAGGTCGGGCGCGCGGAAGGCATCCGTCCGCTCCCAATGGGCCTGGGCTTCGCGCTCCACGCGCTCGGGTTGATACTGGGCTTGCATGACCGACGGTATCCGTAAAAAGCAGCGTAAAAAGCGGCCAAAGCGGCCACAAAAAGCGTGAATTATACCGCCCGGCGCAGCACTCACAGGCTGATTCCTCATCCGCCGGGCGCGCTTCCCGTAAGCATTCCAGAGACCACCGGGAGAACCTCATGATGCTGCCGCATTCTTCACACTTTCCACGCCTGCGTGTCCTTGCGTCGACAGCCGTCCTGTGCGGCCTTCTGGCGGCGCTGCCCCTCCAGGGCCAGGCGGCCGGCTCCGGCATCGTGGTGGAAGGCGTGCAGATGCCGGCCTGGATCGAGCGCGAGGGCGCCCGCGCCGAACCGCTCGCCCCAGGCACCGCGCTCAAGCCCAACGACAAGCTGCGCACCGGATCCGGCTCGCGCCTGCTGCTGCGCGGCAGCGACGGTAGCGCCGTGAAACTGGGTGAGAACGCCGAATTCAAGCTCGACCGGCTGGGCATGCAGAAGGGCAATGTGTTCGAGGCCGCCATGGACGTGCTGCAGGGCGCTTTCCGCTTCACCACCGACACCTTGGCCAAGCACCGCCAGCGCCGCGAAGTGAGCATCCGTATCGCCACCGTGACGGTGGGCATCCGCGGCACAGACCTGTGGGGCAAGTCCGACGCCAGCAAGCAGATCGTCTGCCTGCTGGAGGGGAAAGTCGCCGTCACCCCGCCCGGCGAAGCGGAAATCACCCTGGACCGCGCCAACCAGTTCTACCAGCGCGAGCAGGGCCGCTCCGAGCCCGTGGCCGACGTGCCGGTCGAGCAGGTGAGAATCTGGTCGGCCGAAACCGAGATCGAGTCCGGACGCGGCGCCGTGCGCCGCGGCGGCAAGTGGAAGGTGGTGCTGGGCAGCGCCGAGTCGCAGGACGACGCGCTGAAGATGTACGACGCC
Organism: Burkholderiales bacterium; assembly: GCA_035571675.1. GTDB lineage: Bacteria > Pseudomonadota > Gammaproteobacteria > Burkholderiales > SG8-39 > CAIYPG01. Next base: position 10,962 of record DATNCF010000502.1, read on the forward strand.
GCGCGCGCCGCCGGCTACGCCGCCTCCATCTCGCCCACCGCTCAGGGCGACAAGCGCGTCTACAGCGTGCGCATCGCCAACCTGCCATCGAAGTCCGAGGCCGAATCCCTGGCCACGCGCCTGAAAGGCCAATTCGGCGCGACCGAGCCCAAGGCATCTTTGTAGGACTGTCGTTTGACCCGAACGCGAAGTTGACCCGGCCAGGCATTCGGAGAGGTCGAACTTTAGTCAATGACCTGATCGCCCGGTGACCATCGGACCACGGGGTCGGCTGGCAGCCACTTCCCGACGGAATGGGCAATTGGCTTGCGCTAAAATCGAGGCTCATTTGCTTCGAGTCTCATCAGTGTCCCTGCTCGACAATCTCAACCCCGAACAACTCGCCGCCGTCACCCTGCCCAACCAGCACGCGCTCATACTCGCGGGCGCGGGCTCGGGCAAGACCCGGGTGCTCACCACCCGCATCGCCTGGCTGATCCAGACCGGCAACGTGAGCCCCAACGGAATACTCGCTGTCACCTTCACCAACAAGGCGGCGCGCGAAATGCTGACGCGCATTTCCGCCCAGCTTCCCATCAACACCCGCGGCATGTGGGTAGGCACCTTCCACGGCCTGTGCAACCGCATGCTGCGCACGCACTACCGCGACGCCGGCCTGCCGCAGCTGTTCCAGATCATGGATTCGCAGGACCAACTCTCGGCCATCAAGCGCGTGCTCAAGGCCATGAACGTGGACGAGGAGAAGTTCCAGCCGCGCCAGATGCAGTACTTCATCAACGGCGCCAAGGAAGAGGGCCGCCGCGCCGCGCAGGTGGAGGCCTACGACGACTTCAGCCGCCGCTCGGTGGAAATCTACGCGGGCTACGACGAGCAGTGCCAGCGCGAGGGCGTGGTCGACTTCTCCGAGCTGCTGCTGCGCTCCTTCGAGCTGCTGTCCAGGAACGAGGTGCTGCGCGACCACTACCGCAACCGCTTCCGCCACGTGCTGGTGGACGAGTTCCAGGACACCAACCGCCTGCAGTACCGCTGGCTGAAGCTGCTCACCGGGCCGAACAGTTTCCTGTTCTGCGTGGGCGACGACGACCAGAGCATTTACCGCTTCCGCGGCGCCAACGTCGGCAACATGGCCGACTTCGAGCGCGACTACCAGGTGCAGAACATCATCCGCCTGGAGCAGAACTACCGCTCCCACGGCCACATCCTGGCGGCGGCCAACGCGCTGATTTCCAACAACGCGCGCCGCCTCGGCAAGAACCTGTGGACCGCCGCCGGCGAGGGCGAGCAGCTGCGCGTGTATGAGGCGCAGAGCGACGGCTACGAGGCGGCCTGGATCGCCGAGGAAGTGCAGAACCTGGTGAAGGAAGGCCACGCGCGCCGCGACATCGCCGTGCTGTACCGCTCCAACGCGCAGTCGCGCCTCATCGAGCACGCCCTGTTCTCGCAGGGCATTCCCTACCGCGTCTACGGCGGGCTGCGCTTTTTCGAGCGGCTGGAAATCAAGCATGCCCTGGCGTACCTCAGGCTCATCGCCAGCCCCGACGACGATGGCGCGTTCCTGCGCGTGGTGAACTTCCCCACCCGCGGCATCGGCACGCGCACCATCGAGCAGGTGCAGGACGCGGCCAAGGTCACGGGCGGCAGCCTGTTCGCCGCGGCCAGCCACCTGACCGGCAAGGCCGCGCTCACCGCGTTCACGCGCATGATCGAGGCGCTGCGCACCGAGACCGCCGGGCTGCAACTGAAAGAGGTGGTGGAGCACATGCTCGACCGCAGCGGCCTCATCCGCCATTACGAAAACGAGAAGGAAGGCGCCGACCGCATCGAGAACCTAAACGAACTGGTGAACGCCGCCGCGTTGTTCGTGCAGGAAACCGAGGGCGAGGACAGCAACAACCTGGCTTCCTTCCTCGCCCACGCCGCGCTCGAATCGGGCGAGAACCAGGCCGCCGAGGGCACCGACGCCCTGCAGCTCATGACCGTGCACACCGCCAAGGGCCTGGAGTTCTTCGCCGTGTTCGTCACCGGCCTGGAAGAGGGCCTGTTCCCGCATGAGCAAAGCGCCAGCGAGGACGACGGCCTGGAGGAAGAGCGCCGCCTCATGTACGTGGCCATCACGCGCGCGCGCGAGCGGCTGTACCTGTCCTTCACCCAGACGCGCATGCTGCACGGCCAGACACGCTACAACGTGGCCTCGCGCTTCATCGACGAGATCCCCGCCGGGCTGCTCAAGTGGCTGACGCCGCGCCTGCGCGGCCAGATGGCGCAGCCGGCGTGGTCGGAGCCCTCGGGCTGGGCAGCGTCCGCTGCTTCAACGCCGTCCAGAAAGGCCGCCGCCCCGCAAAACGCGCACGGCTACCGCATCGGCCAGGCCGTGATGCACGCCAAGTTCGGGCAGGGCGTGATCGTTTCCGCCGAAGGGCAGGGGGCGGATGCGCGGCTGCAGATCAATTTCGGCCGCCAGGGCATGAAATGGCTGGCGCTGGAATACGCCAAGCTCACGCCGGCGTAGGCCCGGCTTACTCCCTTATCCGCTGCACACGCCACCTCCGCGCACGATGAACGACGCGAAGTAGCGGATCAGATTCTCGGCCGGTGAGTTCGCCCCGTAGGTCAACACCAGCAGCCCCAGCATGAGCAGCAAGAAGGCGCCCATGGGGAAGCGCGCGTGCGGCAGCTTGCGGTAGGGCAAGACGAAATACAGCAGCGACGCCAGGCCCACGGCCGCGCCCACGCTCACTTCGGGAAGGGTGTGGGCGCGCAAGGCCACACGCGATACCGCGATGGCAGCCACCAGCGGCGGCGCGGCGTAGCCGATCAACATAGGCAACAGGGCCTGCAGCCTCAGCGCCGCTCCGCCCGGCATGGGCCGCAACGCGGCATCCGCCGGTTCAGCGGTTCGTGACGCCGAGGTCATGCCCATGGCCACGGCCGCCAGCGCTCCGTACACCAGGATGGACAGGCCGGTATGGCCGCTGGGGCTTTCCAGTTGCGTATGCAGTGCATGCCCGCAGGAAATGAAAACCAGCTTGAGCAGCGACAGGGCTGCGACGCACAGCGCCAGCGAGCGCAGCAGCAGCCAGGCCGCGCGCGCCGACTCGAAGCGCCACAGCATGACCATGAGCAGCGCCCCCAGCGGCAGCACCACGCTGCTGTCGCCGAGGTCGGTCACCAGCCGCCAGACTATGTGGGGTGTGAGTGTCATGAAAGTAAATTGGGCGGGCCAGTGTAGCGGCCGAGTTTGAAGCCGCGGTTAAGACACCAGGCTGCAGGATAAGTGCCGAACGAACCGGCACGTATCGGCCTTTTCGCTCGAGATGCAGTCCGGTCGGTTCCGCCGCACAGCGACTCTACAGTCGCTGCGCGCCCTCGATTTTGGCCAAATTCCGGTCAAAGGTTCCCAGCGGCAGGTGTCCGGCTTTACGCGCGGTTTCGATTACCAGGCAGTCCGAAAAGCCGAGCGCAGGGCGCGAGCGGAAGCGCGCCAACGCCTGGGCGACGACTTCCGCATCCTGAAGAGTCAGCAGTTTGTTGTCGAGCAGGCCATCAAGGGCGCTTGCGAGTTGAGCCGGGGAGCGGTCGTATGCCGCTTGCAGGACCCCAATCGTCTCGGCAAGCACCAGATGGGATACCCATGCTCCTTGCGCGACAAACTCCTCGGCCGCAGCAGTCTGCTCGACATCGTCTCCAACGACCAGCCGCACCAGAACATTGGTGTCAACGGCGCGCATGCTTGCGTCGAATGTACTCGGCGATGCCTTCCTTGACGGATACAGGCGACTTTTGACTCGGTGCACCTTCCGGGAACAGGGCCTTGCGGACGTCCGTCAAGGTATGCCGCCCCGACTTGCGCACGACAATATCCTCGCCGACCTGGTCCCATTCCAGCACGGACCCGGGAGCCAGCCCGAGTTTCTTGCGGACCGCGGAGGGGACGGAGATCTGACCTTGCGCCGTCAGTTTGGATTGGGCGATGGGCATGGCATTACATTACCAGGGTAATGTAATTACGTCAATGCAACATTCCGCAGACTCGAACCCTACACAGGATCGCGGACTGCAAGCGCGCCGCCCGCGGCCATCAGTGCTTCCATATCGGTCGAGGGGACGGCTTTGCTGTACAAATAGCCCTGCGTCTCGTCGCAACGGAGCAATCTGAGCAGGCGTGCCTGCTCTTCGGTTTCGACGCCCTCGGCGATGACCCGCAAGTTCAGGGCGTGCGCCAGCGCCACGATGCTCGACACAATGGCCATGCCCTCCGGGCTCTTGGTCATGCCGATGACAAAGGCGCGGTCTATTTTCAGCGAGGTGACCGGGAGCTTGGCGATATAGGCCAGGGACGAGTACCCGGTGCCGAAGTCGTCGATGGCGATCATGACGCCCATGTCGCGGATTTGCTTCAGGACGACGACATTGCGATCGACGTCCTCCATGATGACGCTTTCCGTGATCTCCAGTTCCAGCAGCGCCGCGCCGTCCTCCGCGGTGACCTGGGCTATCAGCGCGGCAAAATCGGGGCGGCGCAGTTGCAGCGGGGACACATTGACCGCCACGCGCAGCGGAAATCCCGCCGCCCGCCAGCGGCGGGCATCGGCCAGTGCCTGGCCGAGCGCCCATTCGCCCACCGCCCCAATGAGGCCGGATTCCTCAAGAATGGGAATGAATTGCAGCGGCGGCACCAATCCCCGCTCGGGGCTTTGCCAGCGGATCAGGGCCTCCGCTCCGCAAATGCGCCCGCCGGCGAAATCGACTTTGGGCTGGTAATGCAGCACGAACTCCCGGCGCTCTATGGCGAGCCGCAGCTTGCTTTCCGTCGCCAGTGCCTCGGCCGCGCGCGCATTCATGGCGGGCGCATAGAAGACGCAGTGTTCCGCCGCGGCCTTGGCGCGGCGCAACGCGGCCTCGGCATTGCGAAGCAGCGTTTCGGCGTCGTCGCCGTCGCCGGGGAAGACCGCCACGCCGCCCCGGCAGCCGATGCGCAATTCCTGCCCCGCCAGCTTGAACGGCGGCCCGAAGCAGCGCGCTGAAATTTCCTCGAAGGCGCGGGCGACGTCGGCCGCCGAGCGCCGGTCCATCACCTTGAAAGCAAACATGTCCACGCCCAGGCGCGCGGCCGTGGAATTGGCCAGTTTCAGCCGCTCTCCGGCGATTCTCAGCAATTCATCCCCCGCCGTCCTGCCCAGGGTCTCGTTGATGCGCCGGAAACGCTCCAGATCGATCAGCACCACCGCCAGCATTTCATCCTTGCCTCGCGCCGCTTCCACTCTTTGCGACAGGCGCTCTGTAAACAGCCTGCGGTTGGGCAGTCCGGTTATGAGGTCGTAATCGGCCACGTAGTTGAGCTGGTGAATCTTCGCCAGGTGATCGATGGCGAACGCAATATCGCCCGCCAGCTCGCGCAGCAACGCCATCTCTTCGGCGCTGAAGAAATCCGCCTCCGCCGCGTGCAGCGAGAGTACGCCCACCGCCTTGCCTTCGACGACCAGGGGCAGCACCGCCATTGAGCGGAAACCCGCGTCCAGGGCCATCTGCGGCGTCATCGTGTGCATGGCTTCGCGCGCGATGTTGTTGTAAACGACGGGTTGCAGCGACTGGATGGCCAGCGCGGGCGCGCCGCTGCCGTGCACCGTGTCGGCGGTCAAAACCTCTGCCTGGGCGAAGAAATCCTCGGTTCCCCCCGCCCTGGCGACGATTTGAACGGTCTTTCCTTGCGCATCGATCATGCCGATCAACGCTGTCTTCAAACCACCCACCTCGACGGCGATACGGCAGGCTTCCCGGAACAATTCGTCGCGATCCTGCGCGCGCACGATCAGGGTGTTGATGCCGGAGAGCACGGCGTAGACGCGGTTCAGGCGCCGGATGTTCGTCTCGGCCCGCTTGCGCTCGGTGACGTCGCGCACGAACACCGTGTACAGCCGGCCACGCGAGGTGTCGAGTTTCGAAATCGAGGCTTCTATGGGGAACTCGGTGCCGTGGCGCAGAGCGTATACTTCGCGCGCCCCCATGTGCCGCTCATTCCCGGCGTCATGCGCGAAGGCCTTGATGTGGCCGGTGTGCGCCGCGCGATAGCGCTGGGGGATGAAGTCGTTCAAGGGCCGGCCCATCGCCGCTGCCTGCGGGCAAGCGAAAATCCTGGATGCGGCGGAATTGAACAGAATGATTTTCTGCTCTTCGTCAATGGCGATAATGCCGTCGATGGCCGTTTCGATCAGGCCGGACAGGCGCGCCTCAGCCTCCACCAGACCTTCATGGGTGCGCGCCAGATTCAGGTTTCTCACCTCGAGTTTGCGCACCAGGGCTTCGCTGTATTGCTTCAAAACAGGCGCGGCGATTTCACCGGCCGCGTCCGAGGTGACGCGCGGCCGAGGCGGCTTTTTGGCGGCGGCCCTAAGCGCTTCGAGGATGGTTTCGGGCCGCGCCGGCTTCGTGATGTAGGCGTCGGCGCCGGCGGATGCCGCAAGAGCGCGGTCGGCGGGCGTGTCGTAGGTGCTCGTGTAAAGCACGAACGGAACGGCGGCGAACCGCTCGCGGCGGCGCACTTCGAGGCACAGGCGGTAGCCATCCATCCGCGGCATGAGAATGTCGGAAACCACCCCATCCACGGCCTCGCGCTCCAGCACCTGCAGCGCATCAACACCGTCGACGGCCTCCACCACGGTGTGGCCGGCCGCTTCAAGCTGCAGGCGCAGCAGCTTCAGGTTTGTCGCGTGGTCATCGACGATGAGCAGCTTCATGGACTGTGGCGGTACCCGAACAGCAGGTCGGCCTGCTGGTTGGTGAGCACGAGGTGGCCCTCCAGATTGACCATCACGATGCCATCCGGCATCGCCTCCAGCAGGTCACGAAAGCGCGCTTCGACCAGTTTCGCGTCGCGCAACATTTTTGGCCTCGGCGAATACTGTCACGGCGTCTGCCCTCCCACAGGGAGTCTGCGCTTAATTACCGGTGAGGTGGGAGGTATTCGCTTCGCAACTGGAGGGATCTAAACGTGTGCAGCGATACGGTTATTGCTGTCGAATGGGCATCTCGAAATGAGATAGGTCCAATGGCAGGGGCCACACTCGATATCGTCCATCCATGGAGTTCAACCCGACCCTCCCGGGCGGTCAAGTCTTCCGCACTGGGTAAACGCCTTACATACGCCGGCGTTGTGGTGGTACTTGAATTGGGGCGGCCAAAAAAAGTCAACCATGTCCACCGCCATATGTGCGGTATCGAACATAAAAGCTGACCGGGTGGCGTATAGTCAGAGGATGCTGCACGAATTCATCTCCGCCAAACGCGCCGAGTTGATCGGCCGCTGCCGGGACAAGGTCGCCAAAAGGTTTGGGGCCGCCAGGCCGCGGGGCGGAGATCTGGATTTTGGCTGCTCGATGTTTCTGCAACAGGTGGCGGATGCGCTCGACCAGGAGCGGCACGCGGGCGCCACGGGCGCTGAACCGGCTTCGGCGCCGGACCTGTCGGAGATCGGCCTTTGCGCCACTTCACACGGCGAGAAATTGCTCCACTATGGATACAGCGTCGACCAGATCGTGCATGATTACGGAGATGTGTGCCAGGCGGTGACCGATCTGGCGTTCGAATGCCAGTTGGCCATTTCCGCCGGGGAGTTCCGAACCCTCAATCGCTGCCTGGACGACGCCATCGCCGCGGCTGTTACCGCGGCCTGGCAAGTCCGCCAGCAGCGGATCAATCAGC
>DATNCF010000503.1:0-3721 GCA_035571675.1 Burkholderiales bacterium
AATCCTGTCATAAGCACTGCTGTTGCTTTTTATTAGAAGCAGTGCTAATGTACGGTCATGGTTTCACTACATGACCGCCGCCTGACCCTCAGCGACTTCCTCTGGAACCTCGCTGCTGCCATTGCCTTCGCCGGCGTCATCGGCGCGGCCATCCATAACGCCTCACGGCCCGAGCCTCAGGGCCTCACCATCACCGGCCCGCGCTGCACCGCCCCCGCCGAGGGCACCGTCCTGCACGCCATCGTCATCCGCCGCACCGACGCCGACGGCCATGTGCGCCTCGACGCCATCTGCGGACACTTCAAGGGGCGCCGGGCATGAGCGCATCGACGCTGAGTCTCAATGCCGATCTTTCCGCGTTCAACGCGGCGCTGCGGGAGCTAGCGCTTCGGCTTAAAGCCCTTGATCCCGCTGAAGGCCTGGCGCGCCAGATCCGCGACGATATCGAGGAGGCTCTTTCCATCGGCGTCGACGAGCTCCTGAATTTTGGCCCGGTGACCGCAGGCGGCGCAGGTGAACTCCTGGTCCAGGTCCAGGTCGGGCCGAAACTCCAACGCGCGCTGACGACACTCCGGGCAGTGCAAGGCGACAACTTCGTCGGACATGGAGCCTCCCTGTGAGATTTGACGGCCTAGGAACCTCAAATCGTAACAGGGCAGGCGCCATGTCCTTGGGGCGTCGGGCATGACCCTCCAGATCCGCATCGACGACGTCACCGCCGCGCTGCTGCGCCGCGCCGCCAAGGCGCGCGGCCGCGTCCTGCTCGACGACTTTGCGGCCGAGGTCCTGCATGAACGCCTGCTGGAGCTGCTTGCCAACGAGGACCGCTTTGCCGCGGCCAAGCGCAAGGTCGAGCACGAGCTGGCGCGCGAACGGGTGCTGCGCCATGGCTGATCTGTTTGCCGAACCGAATGAGCCGGCCCCCGGAGGTTGACCTTGTGCACCCCACGCCGCCGGATCAGCCCGGCGAATACGACTTCCGCGTCGCTTTCGAAACCCTGCCGCGCGAGCTGCGCCGCCTCGGCTTCGAAACGCTCCGCACCAACCCGCTGTTTTTCATCTTCCTGCGACACGCAGCCGAGCGGGTATTGCGTCGCCGCCGTCAGGAAGGCGAGGAGACATAAATGAGCGCCCGCCTCCACGACTGCGACCCCGAAGTCCAGCGCCTGGTCAAAAAGTCCTGGGTGAAGCGCCAGATCGAGATCGAGCTCGCCCGCCGGCGCACCTGGCGCGAGGCGCGCGCCCTCGCCATTGCCGCCTACCTGCGCGGCCACCACGTGCTGCAGGGCCTGCTCGCCATCACCACCATGCTCGCCTTCTACCTGGTGGCGATGGACGCGGCCAATCCCCTGCGCCGCTATGGCTTCGCCGTGGGCCTGGCCGCCCAGGCCTTCTGGCTGATCATGCTCGCCCGCACCCGCCCCTTCCAGTGGGGCACCTGCATCGTCGCCGTCTTCTTCCTCGGCACCTATGCCGAGGGCTTCCACCGCTACTTCCTCTAAAGAGGCCCGCCATGCAATGCCAGCACCACCCCATCCCGGCCGCGCTCGCGCGCTTCGGCGCGCCCCTCACCGGCTGCGAGCTGCACGCCGCGGTCAGCGCCGACTTTCACGAAGAGAGCGGCTTCTACAACGCCCTGCAGAACCATATCCGCGCCGGCCACATCGTCCCCGGCTACGACCCGGACCAGGCCCAGGTCACCTATAGCCTGGTCGACTGGTGCGCCGCCCCGCCGCCCGAGCAGACCGAGCTGGAGCGCGTGCAGAACATCGTCAGCCACTGGGGCATGGAGCCCCACTAACCGCCGTCCAAACGTCTAGACAAAGGGAGCATTCATGGCCACGAAGAAACCCGCAAAGAAAGCCTCACCCCGCACCCTCACCCTGCCCGATATCAAGAAGGGCGAGGTCTACGCCGGCGTCATGGTGCTGGAGGGCACGCCGGCGCACCATATCATCCTGCTGCCCGGCGAGGCCACCGGCAAGACTCACGACCAGGCCGTCGCCTGGGCGAAAAAGCACAAAGGCGAACTGCCCACCCGCCGCGAACAGGCCCTGCTCTTCGCCACCACACCCGAGCACTTCAAACACGACTACTACTGGTCGTGCGAAACCCACGCCGCCGACGCCGCCAGCGCCGACTACGCTTGGCGCCAGGACTTCGGCTACGGCGACCAGATCAGCTGGCACAAGAGCGACAAGTTGCGAGCCCGTGCCGTCCGCAGAGTCGTCATTTAGTCATCCAGTCATTCAATCAAGGGAGTTTTCATGTCCGACGTCACAGTCACCATCGGCGAAGCCCGGGTTACGGTGCCCGCCGAGGCCGCCGCGCGCGCCTACATCGACCGGCTCTTCGGCGGCCACGCCGCATCAGTCCACGTTGAAAAGTCTGCACCGGCCATTGGTGAGCGTTACAGGTTCTTATACGAGAAAACCCACACCGGCATCTACGCCGGCATCACCCTGCACATCGAGCAACCCATGGCGCTTGTGCTGCTCGATGGTGAGTCCGAAAGCCTCAGCTACGCCGAGGCCTGCGAATGGGCTAAGGGGCTGGGTGGCGAGCTGCCCTCGCGTGTCGATGCCTTGCTGTTGTACAAGCGGCTGAAGGACGAGTTCAAGGAAGCGGCCTATTGGACCAACGAGGTCTACGCCGCCGACGCCGACTACGCTTGGGGCCAGGACTTCGGCTACGGCGACCAGAACTTCTGGCGCAAGAGCACCAAGTTGCGAGCCCGTGCCGTCCGCAGAGTAGTGCTTTAACCCTTCAATCCTTCATTCATTCGGGAGATTTTATGTCCGCCACCGCAGCTAACGAACAACCCTCGGCGCAAGCCGAAAAATTTTCGCTCAGCAACCTGCCCGCCGTGGGCACGCCCATGCTGGGCGGCATCTTCAAGGGCCTCACCCTCTTCCAGGGCAAACCCATGGGCCTGGTGCTGCTCGACGGCGACATGGACGACGACACCTGGGACAAGGCCAGGGCCTACGCCGATGCCAAGGGCGGCGAGCTGCCCACGCGCATCGACGCCCTGGTGCTGTTCGAGGCCAACGAAGGCGACTTCCTCGAAGACGTCTACTGGACCTGCCAAACCCACGCCGCCGACGCCGACTACGCTTGGGACCAGTACTTCACCGGCGGCACCCAGGGCAGCTGGCTCAAGAGCTGCAAGTTGCGAGCCCGTGCCGTCCGCAGATTCATCATTGACTGATTCACTCATTCAATAGCGAAGCCCTTTTTAGGTTTTTTCAGCATGGCGCTCCACACGGAACTGGACATCTTCAAGGCCAGTTATGACCTTGTCGACCTGACCCTGGACCTGGTCAAAAACATGCCCCGCGCGGTGAAGTCCGCCGTCGGGGACAAGTTGCGAGACGAATGCCTGGCGATCACCACCCGCATCCAGCGGGCCAACATCGCCAGCGACAAGGCACCGCACCTTGTCGAGCTGCAGGAGCATCTGGAGGTGGCCAACATCCTGTTGCGCCTGTCGCGAGACAAGCGGTTCATCGCCACCAGCCAGTATGCCCGGGCCGTCGAGATCACCACGTCCATTGGCCGCCAGTGCACCGCGTGGCGCAAATCGCCGCTGTTCACCGCAGCGCCTGACGCATCGCAGCCACGGCTGCTATGACCGTGCGATTGGTAATCTGGTCGTGCCGCTTGCCCTCAATCCACCGGAGGCAACCGCCATGCGCATAACGGATACCGCCTCCCCTCC
>DATNCF010000504.1:0-2998 GCA_035571675.1 Burkholderiales bacterium
TGGCCCATTTCCGTGCCGCCGTGGTTGAGCAGCACGGTGCCGTCGGTGTAGATGTGCACCAGCGCGCCGGCCTGGTTGTACAGGGTGGCGTTGAAGGAAATGCCGAACTTCACCGGCGTCAGCGCCAGCCCCTTCTTCAGCGTGGGGCTGGTGGCGTTGAAGGCGTCGATGGCGCGGCGCCGCTCGCGGTAGCCGCTGGATTGCTCCAGGTCGCCGGTGATGATGCCGAGGATGTTGTCCTCGACGGTCTGCAGGTAGGGCGTGACGTTGCGCGCCGCAGTTTCGTTACCGCTACCGTAGTAATTGACCTTGCGCACTTCCAGCGGATCGAGGCCGAGGGTGCGCGCGATGTCGTCGATGATGTTCTCGATCACCACCATGCCCTGCGGGCCGCCGAAGCCGCGGAAGGCGGTGTTCGACACGGTATGGGTCTTGCAGCGATGCGAAATGATGTCCACGTGCTCGAGGTAGTAGGCATTGTCGACGTGGAACATGGCGCGGTCGTTCACCGGTCCCGAAAGATCGGCCGAGTAGCCGCAGCGCGAGGCCAGCACCACCGCCAGCGCCTGGATGCGCCCCGTGTCATCGAAGCCCACGTCGTAATCGGCGATGAAATCGTGGCGTTTGCCGGTCATGATCATGTCGGCGTCGCGGTCGGCGCGCAGCTTCACCGGCTTGCCGGTCTTTGCCGCCAGGACGGCGGCCACGCAGGCGAACAGCGCCGGCTGGCTTTCCTTGCCGCCGAACCCGCCGCCCATGCGCCGGCATTGCACCACCACGTCGTGGGCGTGCCGCCCCAGCGCCTCGGCCACCTTGTGCTGCACCTCGGTTGGGTGCTGGGTGGAGCTGTACACCAGCATGGCGCCGTCTTCCTGCGGGACGGCGGCGGCGATCTGGCCTTCCAGGTAAAAGTGGTCCTGCCCGCCCATTTCCACGCTGCCCGACAGGCGGTGCGCGCAGCCCGGCAGCACGGCGTGCGGGTCGCCGCGCGCGAGGCGCTGGGTGGGAATGACGAAGCTCTTCTCGGCAACGGCGGTGCGGATGTCGAGAATGGCCGGCAGCGGCTCGTAGTCCACCGTGGCCAGGCGCGCCGCGCGCCGCGCCGCCTCGGTGCTGGTGGCGCACACGGCGAACAGTGGCTGGCCCACGCACTGCACCAGGTCGGTGACCAGGATGGGGTCGTCGTCGAGGATGGGGCCGTAGCTGTTGTGCCCCGGGATGTCGGCCGCGGTGATGACGCACACCACGCCCGGCGCCTTGCGCACGGCGTCGAGGTCCATGGAACGCAAGCGGCCGTGCGCCACGGTGCTCATGCCCAGCGCGGCGTGCAGCGCGCCTGCCGGCAGGTTGATGTCGTCGGTGTAGATGGCGCGGCCGCTGACGTGCAGATGCGCGCTGTCGTGCCGGGTGGACACGCCGGCGATCGTGGTTTGGCCGGGCAGCCGGTCCTGCTTCATGGCGCAATGGCGGCGAGGCCGATGCGCGCCGGCTCGCCCAGCGCATGCTCGCGGTAGAAGCGCCGCAGCAGGTTGCCGGCCACGGTCAGACGATAGCGCGCGCTGGCGCGCATGTCGGCAATGGGCTGGTAGTCTTTGGCCAGGGCGCTCGCGGCCGCGGCCATGCTGACCTCGGACCACGGCTGGCCGAGCAGCGCCGACTCGGTATGGCGCGCGCGCTGGGGTATGGCGGCCATGCCGCCGTAGGCGATGCGGGCGGCGACGATGACGCCGTCCTTCACGTCCATGACCATGGCGGCGCACACCGCCGAAATATCCTGGTCGAAGCGCTTGGAAATCTTGTAGCTGGCGATGAAGCGCTCGCCCGCGGCCGCCCCCATGGGCACTGGCAAGGGCACGCGCACCGCCTGCACGAATTCACCCGGCTGGAGGGCTTTCTTCTGATAGCCCAGGTACAAGTCCTCGAGCGCCAGGGTCCGCGTCGCTTCACCCCTGCGCAACAGCACCGCAGCACCCAGCGCGATGAGGATGGGCATGGAGTCGCCGATGGGAGAGCCATTGGCAACATTGCCCACCAGGGTGCCCGAATTGCGGATGGGCGGCGAGGCGAAGCGGTTGGCCAGTTCAGCCAGCATGGGGTAGCGCGCCACGATGGCTTCGTAGGCCCCGGCCAGCGGCACGGCGGCGCCGATTTCCAGCGCCCGGCCTTGTTCGCGCATGGCTCTAAGTTCGGCCACCTCACCCAGGTAGATGAGCGGCGGCAGGTCGCGCATGTGCTTGGTCACCCACAGGCCGATGTCGGTGCTGCCGGCCAGCAGCAGCGATTCGGGATGCGCCGCATACAGCCGCGCCAGTTCATCGAGACCCTGAGGCGCGAGAAAACCCGGCAGTCGCTCGGCGTCACCGGGCGCCCTCGCGAGAGCGCGCAGCGCCTGCTCGCGCGCCGGGCTTTGCGCGTCGGCGCGGCTCCAGTGCTGCGGCTCGGGGTAGTCGTGCATGCGGCAGCCGGCGTCGATGATGGGCCGGTAGCCGGTGCAGCGGCACAGGTTGCCGGCCAACGCGTCCACCACGGTGTCGCGGTCGGCCGCGCCGGCCTGGAGATACAGCGCGAACAGCGACATGACGAAGCCCGGCGTGCAGAAGCCGCACTGCGAGGCATGGCAGTCCACCATGGCGCGTTGCACCGGGTGCAGGCCCTCCTCGCCCTGACGTGCGCGGTCGCGCAGGCTTTCCACGGTCACCACCTCGCGCCCGTCGAAAGTGGGCAGGAAGCGGATGCAGGAGTTGACGGCGCGGTAGTCGATGCCGCCGCCCGGCCGCAACTCGCCCACCACCACCGTGCAGGCGCCGCAGTCGCCCTCGGCGCAGCCTTCCTTGGTGACGGTGCGGCGCAGGTCATCGCGCAGGAATTGCAGCAGCGTACGCGTGGGAGCGACGTCGCGCGCCTCGATCACCTCGCCGTCGAGAATGAAGCGCACGCCCGATGGTTCAGCCGCGCCCATCAGCTCCCCCGGTAGGTGGAATAGCTCCACGGCGATACC
>DATNCF010000505.1:0-15566 GCA_035571675.1 Burkholderiales bacterium
GAAAGACGAGCTGAGAGAAGTGGTCGAGTTCCTCAAGAATCCCAAGGTGTACGGCAGGCTCGGCGCGCGTGTGCCGAAGGGCGTGCTACTGGTCGGGCCGCCGGGAACCGGCAAGACGCTGCTCGCCCGCGCCATCGCCGGCGAGGCCAAGGTGCCGTTCTTCTCCATCTCGGGCTCCGACTTCGTGGAAATGTTCGTGGGCGTGGGCGCGGCGCGCGTGCGCGACATGTTCGAGCAGGCCAAGAAGCACGCCCCGTGCATCGTGTTCATCGACGAAATCGACGCGGTCGGCCGCCAGCGCGGCGCCGGCCTGGGCGGCGGCAACGACGAGCGCGAGCAGACCCTGAACCAGTTGCTGGTGGAAATGGACGGTTTCGAGGCCACCGCGGGCGTCATCGTCATCGCCGCCACCAACCGCCCCGACGTACTCGACCCGGCGCTGCTGCGCCCCGGCCGCTTCGACCGGCAGGTGGTGGTGCCGCTGCCCGACATCCGCGGCCGGGAGCAGATCCTGCTCGTGCACATGCGCAAGGTGCCCATGGCGCCCGACGTCAAGGCCGACATCCTGGCGCGCGGCACCCCGGGCATGTCCGGCGCCGACCTCGCCAACCTGGTCAACGAGGCGGCCCTGTTCGCCGCGCGCAAGAACAAGCGCCTGGTCGACATGGACGACTTCGAGCGCGCCAAGGACAAGCTGTTCATGGGCGCGGAACGCAAGTCCATGGTCATCACGGCCGAGGACAAGAAGAAGACCGCGTACCACGAGTCCGGCCACGCCGTGATCGGCGCCAGCCTGCCCGGCTGCGATCCCGTGCACAAGGTGTCGGTGATCCCACGCGGCCGCGCGCTGGGCGTCACGCTCACGCTGCCGGAAATGGACCGCTTCAGCCTGTACAAGGACCAGATGCTGGCGCAGATCTGCATGCTGTTCGGCGGGCGCGTGGCCGAGGAGCTGTTCGTGGGCAACGTGTCCACGGGCGCCTCCAACGACTTCGAGCGCGCCACCGGCATCGCCCGCGACATGGTGACGCGCTACGGCATGTCCGAGTCCCTGGGCCCTATGGTGTACGGCGAGAACGAGGGCGAGGTGTTCCTCGGCCGCTCGGTGACCACGCACAAGAACGTGTCCGAGCTGACCATGCAGAAGGTCGATTCGGAAATCCGCCGCATCATCGACGAGCAATATGCCCTGGCGCGCAAGATCCTGTCCGACAACCGCGACAAGGTCGAGGCCATGACCGCCGCGCTGCTGGAATGGGAAACCATCGACGCCGACCAGATCAAGGACATCATGGCCGGCCTGCCGCCGCGCCCGCCCAAGCTGGCGCCGCCGCCCCCGCCGCCGAAGAAGGACGATCCGGCAGGGGGAGCGCCCGAGCCGGCAACCGTGGCCTGATCGAGCACGTTGAAAGCAAGGCCCGGAGCGGGAGCTTCGGGCCTTTTGTTTTTCGGATGTATTGATATGAGCCGATACCTCGCCTGCGGGCGCTTTCGCCTTGACTTGGCCCGGCCGCGAATCATGGGTGTGGTCAATGTCACGCCCGACTCCTTCTCCGATGGCGGGCAATTCGATACGACAGACAAGGCTGTCGCCCATGCCCTGAGGTTGATCGACGAAGGCGCGGACATCCTGGACATCGGCGGCGAATCGAGCAGGCCAGGCGCGCAGAGCGTATCAGTCGAAGAGGAGTTGCAGCGCGTGTTGCCGGTGGTTCAGGCGCTGCGCGATGCCGCAGTTCCAGTGGCGGTGGATACCGTCAAGCCCGAGGTGATGCGCGCGGCGATCGCGGCAGGCGCCGCCATGATCAACGACATCCGCGCGTTGCAGGAACCGGGCGCGCTCGAAGCCGTGGCCGCGAGCGACGCGGCGATCTGTCTCATGCACATGCAAGGCGAACCGCGCAGCATGCAGGCGGCGCCCCGATACGAAAACGTGGTCAACGAAGTAAAAGCGTTTCTATGGGACCGAGCTACCGCGGCGACAGCCGCGGGCCTCGTGAAAGAAAGAATCGTCATCGACCCGGGCTTCGGCTTCGGCAAAACCGCGGAGCACAACCTGGAACTGCTGCGTAACCTGCGCGCGATGACCGAGCTGGGCTATCCGGTTCTCGCGGGGTTGTCGCGCAAGTCCACGCTCGGTCTTATCACGGGGCGTCCCGCGAACGAACGCATGCCGGCCAGCATCGCCGCCGCTCTATTGGCGGTGCAACGCGGCGCTTCCATCGTGCGCGTGCACGACGTGGCGGCAACGAAGGATGCCTTGGCGGTGCTGAACGCGCTGACCGCGAAAAGCTGATCAGCCCAAAAGCGCTTTTATTTCTGCTTCGCTGAAGCCGAATTCTTTCAGCAGTGCGGGCCCTTGGCCCTTGTGTGGCGGCGCTCCGCGCTCGGTCCGGGGCGGGCCGAAGGGCCGCAACTGCCGGACCTCGCCGTGCTCGGGATGCGTGTATTCGGTGAACATGCCGTTGGCGCGCCAATGCGGATCGGCCACGACCTCAGCGATGCCGAGCACCGGGGCCACGCAGGCATCCAGGGACCGGAACGCCGCCATCCACGCGTCGCGCGGCTTGGTGGCGAAGGCCTGGGTGAAGCGGTCGCGAATGTCTTCCTGGGCGGCCGGGTCCATCTGGCGCGCGGCCAGCTCGGGCAGGCCGAGGGTCTCGCACAGCACCTTGAAGAACTTGGGCTCGATGGCGCCCACCGACAGGAAGCGGCCGTCGGCGCAGCCGTAAACGCCGTAACCGGCATAGCCGCCGTTCACCATGCCGCCGCCGCTGCCGTCGCCTGAACCGGTGGCCAGGTACTCGTCGATGGCCAGCGCGTTGAGATGCAGCATGCCTTCGGCCGCCGAGGCGTCGATGAACTGTCCCCGTCCGGTGCGGCCGCGGGCCTGCAGCGCCGACAGTATGCGCACCACGGCCATCCAGCCGCCGCCGGCGCTGTCGGCGAAGGTGAGGGTGGGCAGGGCGGGCACGCCGCGCTGGTCGAGTCTCGCGGCCGCCAGGCCGCCCGACACGGCCTGGTAGTTGAGGTCGTGCCCTGCCCAGCGCGCGTACGGCCCGCTCTGGCCGTAGCCGGTGAGGGCGCAATAGATCACGCGCTCGTTCCGGGTACGCACTGCGCCATAGTCGATGCCCAGGCGCTTGGCCACGCCGGGGCGGAAGCTTTCGATGACGATGTCCACGCGCGCCGCGATGCGCAGCGCGGCGTCCCGCGCCTGTGGCTGCTTGAGGTCCAGTTCCACCTGCTCGATGCCGCGCAGCGCGCCGTAGCTGTGCCAGGGCGGCTCATGCCGTCCGGCGCTGGCCGGCGGAACAATCTGCAGCCAGCGCGCGCCCAGGTCGGAGAGCACGCGCGCGCCGCGCGCCACCGGCCCCACGCCGCCGAAGTCGAGCAGGGTGATGCCTTCGAGGTCCTTGTTCATTGCTTCCTCCAGCTCCCGACTGTCTCTTTTATCCAGCGCGCACACCTCTGTCAAACCGGGGGGGATGGGCCGTCCCGCGGAGACCGCTCCGCCCCGGCCCGCTGAATTTCATGGGCTAAAATCCCAATTCCCCGCAGGCGCGTATGGAGAATGGCATGGCAAGAAAGTATTTCGGCACCGACGGCGTGCGCGGCATGGTGGGCGAGGCGCCCATCACGCCCGATTTCGTCATGCGCCTGGGCTTCGCGGCGGGGCAGGTCCTGACCGGGCACACCCAGCTTCCCAAGGGCGAGCGGCCGGCCGTGCTCATCGGCAAGGACACGCGCATTTCCGGCTACATGCTGGAGGCCTCGCTCGAGGCGGGCTTCTCCGCGGCGGGCATCGACGTCATGCTGTCCGGCCCGCTGCCCACCCCGGCCATCGCCTATCTCACGCGCGCGTTGCGCCTGCAGGCTGGCGTGGTGATCAGCGCCTCGCACAACCCCTACCCGGACAACGGCATCAAGTTCTTCTCGGCCGACGGCAACAAGCTGCCCGATGAGGTGGAAACCGAAATCGAGACCATGCTCGAGCAGCCCATGAGCTGCAAGCCTTCAGCCCAGCTCGGGCGCGCGCGGCGCATCGACGACGCCGCCGGCCGCTACATCGAGTTCTGCAAAAGCACCTTTCCCAACGCCCTCGACCTGCGCGGCATGAAAGTGGTGGTGGACTGCGCGCACGGCGCGGCCTACCACATCGCCCCGCACGTGTTCCACGAGCTCGGCGCGGACGTGGTGTCCATCGGCGTGAGCCCGGACGGCTTCAACATCAACGACCGCTTCGGCGCCACCGCGCCCAAGTCGCTGCAACAGGCGGTGCTCGACCAGCGCGCCGACCTGGGTATCGCCCTGGACGGCGACGGCGACCGCCTGCTCATGGTGGACGAGGGCGGCAGGCTGTTCGACGGCGACCAGCTCATCTACGTCATCGCCCGGCATCGCCAGCAAAAGCGGGCGGTCGAGGGCGTGGCCGGCACGCTGATGTCCAACCTCGCGCTGGAACTGGCGCTGCAAAAACTCGGCGTGCGCTTCGAGCGCGCCAAGGTGGGCGACCGCTACGTGTTGGAAATGCTCACCGAGCGCGGCTGGGAACTGGGCGGCGAAAACTCCGGCCACATCATCTGCCTGGACAAGCACACCACCGGCGACGGCATCGTGTCGGCCCTGCAGGTGTTGTGCGCCGTGCGCGAATCGGGCCGCAGCCTCGGCCAGTTGGCGGGAGAACTGGAATTGTTTCCCCAGGTGCTGCTCAACGTCCAGGTCAAGGGCGGCTTCGACTGGCAAAAGGACCCGAAGGTGGTCAAGGCCAAGGAGGCGGCCGAAACGGCCCTGGCGGGTGATGGACGGGTGCTTCTGCGCCCCTCCGGCACCGAACCCGTGCTGCGCGTCATGGTCGAGGGACGGGACAAGGAGAAAGTCCTTGAAACCGCTCAGAAATTGGCCGCGGTGGTCAAGGAGCAGGCAGGCGCTTCCGCGCCCGTCTGAGCGCTGCTTTTCCGGGCTTGCCGGCGGTCGTCGGGGTGTAACCTGACTGTCACATTGCGTCCATAAAATGCCTCCCAGTTCTTGCAGACGACCATTCAAGGAGCGCATTTCATGAAGATTTCTTTCACCAAGACCGCAGTGCTGGCTGCAGGCTTGGCGTTGGGCGGGCTAGGCCACGCCGTTGCCGCCGAGGTGACGGGCGCCGGAGCTACTTTTCCTGCACCCATTTACGCCAAGTGGGCCGACGCTTACCAGAAGGCCACCGGCAACAAGATCAACTACCAGTCCATCGGCTCGGGCGGCGGCATCAAGCAGATCACCGCCAAGACCGTGGATTTCGGCGCCTCCGACATGCCGCTGACACCTCAGGATCTGGAAAAGGACGGCATGGTACAGTTTCCCACGGTCATCGGCGGCGTGGTGCCGGTGCTCAACATTCCCGGCATCAAACCTGGTGAGATGCGCCTGACCGGCCCCGTGCTGGCCGACATCTACCTGGGCAAGATCACAAAGTGGAACGACAAGGCCATCGCCGACCTCAACCCCAAGCTGCAACTGCCCGCGCAGGACA
Source organism: Burkholderiales bacterium (assembly GCA_035571675.1). Lineage (GTDB taxonomy): Bacteria > Pseudomonadota > Gammaproteobacteria > Burkholderiales > SG8-39 > CAIYPG01. The sequence goes on from DATNCF010000505.1 coordinate 5,519, forward strand.
TCGCCGTGGTGCGCCGCGCCGACGGGTCGGGGACGACTTTCATCTTCACCAACTACTTGTCCAAGGTAAGCCCGGAATGGAAGAGCAAGGTGGGCGAGGGTACGGCCGTTCAGTGGCCCCTGGGCCTGGGTGGCAAGGGCAACGAGGGTGTTTCGGCTTTCGTGCAACGCATTCCGGCGTCGCTCGGCTATGTGGAATATGCCTACGCCAAGCAAAACAAGATGACATACACCCAATTGCAGAATGCTGACGGACAATTCGTCCATCCTGAAGATGACGCTTTCAAGGCCGCCGCGGCCGGCGCAGACTGGTCCAAGTCCTTCTACGAGATTTTGACCGACAAGCCCGGCAAAGCCACCTGGCCGATTTCCGGCGCTACTTTCATCCTGATGCACAAGGCGCAGGACAAGCCGGCGCAGGGCACGGAAGCGCTGAAGTTCTTTGACTGGTCGTATAAGAACGGCGGCAAGATGGCTGCGGAACTGGACTATGTTCCCCTGCCTGACAGCCTGGTAAAGCTGATCAACACCACCTGGGCCAATTCCATCAAGGATTCGTCCGGCAAGGCGCTCTGGAAGTAAGCAGTCGGTTTTTCGACTGCCCCATTGCCGGGCAGCTATCCCGGGGGCCGGGCAATCCCGAGGGGTTGTCCGGCCTTTCCGCGCCGACGGGTGCGGGCGATGTCAAAGTCTCATCATCTATAAGAAAATGACGTGCCCAAGGATGACTTGCCCAAGGCGGCACCACCGGATCTTATCGTGACCTCAGTTCCTCAAGACGCCGCCGCGCTGGCTCGCGGCCAGGCCGCGAATTCCGTAGAATCCGCGGCGATGTCCGACTCGACCCGCATTGCGTCCCCCAAGCTCACCAACTGGGTATTCGAGAACCTTACCCGGCTGTTCGCCTTCCTGACCTTCATGGTCCTGGCCGGCATCGTTATTTCACTGCTCTACGCTTCGTGGCCCACGCTGCAGAAGTTCGGTCTGCATTTCCTGTGGACCAGCGAGTGGAATCCGCCCATGGAGCAGTTCGGGGCGTTGATTCCGATCTACGGCACCCTGGTCACCTCCATCATCGCGCTCATCATCGCGGTCCCGGTCAGCTTCGGTATCGCCATGTTCCTGACGGAGCTGTCCCCGAACTGGCTGAAGCGGCCGCTGGGCGTGGCCATCGAGCTGCTGGCCGCGATTCCCAGCATCGTCTACGGCATGTGGGGCCTGCTGGTGTTTGCGCCCATTTTCGCCAAGTACATCCAGCCCGCGCTCTCGGCCACGCTGGGCAAGATCCCGGTCATCGGTACGCTGTTCAGCGGGCCGCCGCTCGGCATCGGGCTGCTGTCGGCGGGCATCATCCTCGCCATCATGATCATCCCGTTCATCGCCTCGGTGATGCGCGACGTGTTCGAGGTGACCCCGACCATGCTCAAGGAGTCGGCCTACGCCCTGGGCTGCACCACCTGGGAGGTGGAATGGAACGTGGTGCTGCCCTACACCAAGGTCGGCGTCACCGGCGGCATCATGCTCGGCCTGGGCCGCGCCCTGGGCGAAACCATGGCGGTGACCTTCGTCATCGGCAACACCAATTTCCTGTCCGGGGCGTCGCTGTACATGCCGGGCAACAGCATCACCTCGGCGCTGGCCAACGAGTTCGCCGAGGCCGGCCAGGGCCTGCATACCGCCGCCCTGATGGAGCTCGGGCTGGTGCTGTTCATCATCACCTTCCTCGTGCTGGCCTTCTCCAAGCTGCTGCTCATGAAGCTGCGGGTGGGCGAGGGCGCGCGGACATAGCGGAACGGACAGCCATGCAACTCGCCGCCAAGCGCAAGCTCACCAACCAGGTCGCCCTGACCCTGTCGTTGCTGGCCATGGCCTTCGGGCTGTTCTGGCTGATCTGGATACTGTTCACCACGCTGCAGTTGGGCGTCGCGGGCCTGTCGCTGACCCTGTTCACCCAGATGACCCCGCCCCCCGGCGCCACCAGCGGCGGCCTGGCCAACGCCATCTTCGGCAGCGTGCTCATGGTGGGCCTCGCCACGCTGATCGGCACGCCCATCGGCATCATGGCCGGCGTATTTCTCGCCGAATACGGCGCGGGGTCGTGGCTGGCGCACGCGACGCGCTTCATCAACGACATCCTGCTGTCGGCGCCGTCCATCGTGATCGGCCTGTTCGTGTACGCCTTCTACGTGTCGCAGTCGGGCAATTTCTCGGGCGGCGCCGGGGTGGTGGCGCTGGCCCTGATCGTCGTCCCGGTGGTGGTGCGCACCACCGAGAACATGCTGCTGCTGGTGCCCAACAGCCTGCGCGAGGCGGCGTTCGCGCTCGGCGCGCAGCACTACCAGGTCATCACCCTGGTGACGCTCAAAGCCTCGCGCGCCGGCATCATGACCGGTGTGCTGCTGGCCGTGGCGCGCATCGCCGGCGAGACCGCGCCGCTGCTGTTCACCGCGCTGTCCAACCAGTTCTGGTCCATGGACCTGGGCAAGCCCATGGCCAACCTGCCCGTGACCATATTCAAGTTCGCCATGAGTCCCTTCGAGGACTGGCAGCAACTGGCCTGGGCCGGCGTGTTCCTCATCACGGTGGGCGTGCTTATTCTCAACATCCTGGCGCGCACCTTCCTCAGAAGCGAGATCCAGAAATGAGCATCGCAACCGACTTCTCGGCCATCGCCAAGTCCGACCGGTCGGCGCCGCAGTCCAGCGCCGAGACGGTGGAGATCGCGTTCCGCAATTTCCAGTTCTACTACGGCAAGTTCCACGCGCTGAAGAACATCAACCTGGAAATCTACAAGCGCCGCGTCACGGCCTTCATCGGCCCCTCGGGCTGCGGCAAATCGACGCTGCTGCGCACGCTCAACCGCATGTACGACCTGTATCCCGAGCAGCGCGCCGAGGGCGAGCTGCTGCTCGACGGCCGCAACATGATCGACAGCAAGATCGACCTGAACGACCTGCGCGCCAACGTGGGCATGGTGTTCCAGAAGCCCACGCCCTTCCCCATGTCCATCTACGACAACATTGCCTTCGGCGTGCGCCTGCACGAGCGCCTGTCGCGCGGCCGGATGGACGAGCGCGTGGAATGGGCGCTGAAGAAGGCCGCGCTGTGGGACGAGGTCAAGGACAAGCTGGGCCAGAGCGGCATGAGCCTGTCGGGCGGCCAGCAGCAGCGCCTTTGCATCGCGCGCGGCATCGCGGTGCGTCCGAAAGTGCTGCTGCTCGACGAGCCCACCTCGGCGCTCGACCCCATCTCGACGCTGCGCATCGAGGAGCTGGTGCACGATCTCAAGAAGGACTTCACCATCGTGATCGTCACGCACAACATGCAGCAGGCGGCGCGCGTGTCCGACTACACCGCCTACATGTACCTGGGCGAGCTGATCGAGTTCGGCGTGACCGAAACCATGTTCGTGAATCCCAAGCGGCGCGAAACCGAGGATTACATCACCGGCCGTTTCGGCTGACTGCCGCAGGGCGGGCTGGAGGGGTTGCGCGCCCGCCAGCCCGTGCCGTGAGGCTTTGCGAAACCGCTACAATTGCGCCGCCCGATTTGCGGGCGGCATGCAATGGGAGGCGGTATGTTCGGACGGCTGATGCCCAGGGAAGGCCGTTTCTTCGACCTGTTCAATGAACTTGCCGAGCAGATCGAACTGGGAGCGAAGGAACTGGCGGCCCTGATGGCCGGATACGACGACCTGGAGCGGCGCGCGCACGCCATCGAGTCGATCGAAAAAAAAGGCGACCGCATCACCCGCGCCACGATCGAACTGCTGCACAAGACCTTCATCACCCCGATCGACCGGGAAGACATACACCGGCTGATCACCCACATGGACGACATCCTCGACGTCACCGAGGATTGCGCGCAGTCCTGCATTCTGTATGACCTGCACAGCGTCACCGCCGAAGCCGCCAAGCTGGGGGAAATCAGCGTCCATTGCACGCAGAAGGTGCGCACGGCGGTGTCACTGCTGTCGGGCAAGGGTGCGCTGCCCGCCATCATGGAAGCATGCGAGGAAATCGACCGCCTGGAAAGCGAGGCCGATCATGTGATGCGCGCGGCCATGGCCAAGCTGTTCCGGGACGAACCCGACGTGCGCCAGGTCATCAAGCTGAAGGCGATTTACGAATTGCTCGAATCGATCACGGACCGCTGCGAGGACGTGGCCAACGTGATCGAGGGCATTGTGATCGAGAACTCGTGAACGGGGTCCCTGCCTTCGGGCGAGCCGAGCGCCGAGCGCCGCAGGGGAGGCGCTAATGCATCTCCACGTGGTGGTTTTCCTGGTGGTGTTGGCCCTGGCCTTCGATTTCATGAACGGCTTTCACGATGCGGCCAATTCCATCGCCACCATCGTTTCGACCGGCGCCATGCGTCCGCATTGGGCGATCATCTGGGCGGCTTTTTTCAACTTTGTCGCGTTCCTGTTTTTTGGCCTGTCGGTCGCGGCCACGGTCGGAAAGGGCATCATCGATCCGGCAGTAGTCGACCATGCGGTGGTGTTCGGGGCGCTGACGGGCGCCATTGTCTGGAACGTGGTGACCTGGTACTACGGCATTCCGTCCAGTTCCTCGCATGCGCTCATTGGCGGCCTGGGCGGAGCCGCCGTCGCCAAGGGCGGCACCGGGACGCTGGTGGCAAGCGGGTTCGTCAAGACTTCCGCCGCGATTTTGCTGTCGCCGGCGCTCGGTTTCGCGCTGGCCATCCTGCTCATGCTGGCCATATCGTGGATGTTCTCCCGCTCCACGCCGCGCCGCGTGGATCGCTGGTTCCGCTCGGCACAATACGTTTCGGCGGCGTTGTACAGCCTGGGACACGGCAGCAACGACGCCCAGAAAACCATGGGCATTATCTGGATGCTGTTGATTGCCGCCGACCTGTCCTCCGGCACCGACTCCCTGCCGCTATGGGTCGTGCTGGCCTGCCAGGCGGCCATGGCGCTTGGCACCTTGCTGGGCGGATGGCGCATTGTTCGCACCATGGGCATGCGCATCACCAAACTGCGTCCGGTGGGTGGCTTTTGCGCCTCGGCGAGCGGTGCGGCCACCCTTTTCCTCGCCACCAGTCTTGGCGTTCCCGTCTCGACCACGCATACCATCACCGGCGCCATTGTCGGGGTCGGGTCGGCGCAAAAGTTCTCCGCGGTCCGCTGGGGCGTCGCCGGATCCATCGTGTGGGCGTGGATATTCACCATCCCCTGCTCCGCTTTTGTCGCCGCCGTTGCCTGGTGGTTCGGCCATCGTTACCTGTGACTGGTGCGTTCAGGCCGGCTCCATCCGGGAAGTCCCTGAATCCACGCCGCTTTTGCCCTTGATTGGGTGCGGTCGAATTTGACCCTTCCTGCCCGGGCGGGCTAAAATGGCCGACTGTGCAGCAGGCGAGGACGAAAGCACGTCCGCGCCAGAGCGGCAATCCCTCCACATCGCGGAACCTCCTCCATTGGCTAAAAGCGGTCGAGCGCGCTTCATCGCGGGCAACTGGAAAATGCACGGCAGCTTCGCCGCCAACGGTCCTTTGCTGGCGGCGCTTAAGGCCGCACCCGTGGACGCCGGGTGTGAAATGGCGGTGTTCGCGCCGTTTCCCTACCTTGCGCAGGTGCAGAGTGAGCTTGCCATGAGCAGCGTGACCTGGGGTGCTCAAACCCTGTCGGAGCACGCCTTCGGCGCGTATACCGGCGAGGTGTCCGGCGCCATGCTGCGCGAATTCGGCTGCCGCTATGTCCTGGTGGGGCACTCGGAGCGGCGCCAGCTGTACGGTGAAACCAACGACGGGGTGGCGCGCAAATTCGCCGCCGCGCAGGCCGCAGGCCTTGTGCCCGTGTTATGCGTGGGCGAAACGCTGCAGCAGCGCGAGCGGGGCGAAACCAAGATCGTCGTCGGCCGGCAGCTGAATGCGGTGCTGCACAGCTCCGGCCCGGCGGCGATGCGGCAGGCGGTAGTCGCTTACGAACCGGTGTGGGCGATCGGCACGGGCCGCAATGCCACGCCCGAACAGGCCCAGGAGGTGCATGGGCTGATCCGCGGCATGGTGGCCGGAGAGGACGGCGCGGTTGGCGCGCAACTGAAGATTCTTTACGGCGGTAGCGTCAAGCCGGGCAACGCCCGGGAGCTGCTGTCGCAGCCCGACGTGGACGGCGCGCTGGTGGGCGGCGCCTCGCTGGTGGCGGCGGATTTCCTCGCCATTTACGAAGCGGGATGCCAGGCGGCGCGGGCTGCTTGACGGTGGTTTGAAAGGACAGCGAAGGAAGCGGCAATGAACATCTGGATGACCCTGATATTGATCGTGCACGTGCTGGTGGCCCTGGCCATCATCGGTCTGGTGCTGCTTCAGCACGGCAAGGGCGCCGACGTGGGCGCCGCCTTCGGCAGCGGCGCCTCGGGCAGCCTGTTCGGCGCCACCGGCTCGGCGAATTTCCTGTCGCGCGCCACCGCCATTCTGGCGGCGGTGTTCTTCCTCACCAGCCTGGGGCTGACCTACCTCGCCACGCACAACACGCGCAGCGGCGGCGGCGTGATGGATGCGGTCAAGGAAGCGCCGGCCCCCGCCACGCCGCCCGCGTCACCGCAGGGCGCCGTGCCCGGAGCGGCACAAAGCGCGCCGCAGGGGGCACAGGTCGCGCCGGGCGCGCCGGCGGACGCGGCAAAATCCGGCGGGACCGCGGTTCCCGCGCCGCCGCCGCCGGCCAAGAATCCGGACTCCAAGGCGAACGAGGTGCCGAAGTAGTAGAATGCTAGGGTTTGAGCGGGCGCAAGGTCACGACAGCCCGCCTGACCCACTTGCCGACGTGGTGGAATTGGTAGACACGCCGTCTTGAGGGGGCGGTGGCGAAAGCTGTGGGAGTTCGAGTCTCCCCGTCGGCACCAGACAAGGGTGGCATGTACTGCATGCATGGGCGCGAGCGCCGTGTTTGATCGGAAGGAAGGGCGAATTTTGCGACAGCGGGCCGGTATCATGGGTGAAGCGGAAATCCGCGTTACCGTCGCCGGCATAGCCTTCTTCCGCCGCACCCACAGTCTCGAATGTTCCAGAACCGGCGCGCCGCCCGCCGGTCAAAAAAACTAGGTCGCGCATGCTGGAAAATTACTTCCCCATCCTGGTTTTCATCATCATCGCCGCCCTCGTGGGCGTGGGTCCGACGGTGGCGGGATGGGTGTGCTCCACGCTGCTGGGCATGAACCGGCCGGACAGCGAGAAGCTCTCCCCCTACGAGTGCGGCTTCGAGGCCTTTGAGGACGCGCGCATGAAGTTCGACGTGCGCTACTACCTCGTTGCCATCCTGTTCATCCTGTTCGACCTGGAAATCGCCTTTCTTTTCCCCTGGGCCGTCGTGCTGGACGAAATCGGCATGTTCGGCTTCGTGGCCATGATGGTGTTCCTCTTCATCCTCGTGGTGGGCTTCATTTACGAGTGGATGAAGGGCGCCCTCGAATGGGAATAGTGGCAGGAGACTGACTATGGGCGCCAATGACGGACTGATGCAGCAGGGCTTCGTCACCACCACGGTGGACAAGCTGGTGAACTGGACCCGCACCGGGTCGCTGTGGCCCATGACCTTCGGCCTGGCCTGCTGCGCCGTGGAAATGATGCACGCCGGCGCGGCGCGCTACGACCTCGACCGCTTCGGCATCGTGTTCCGCCCCAGCCCGCGCCACTCCGATCTCATGATCGTGGCCGGCACGCTGTGCAACAAGATGGCCCCGGCGCTGCGCAAGGTGTACGACCAGATGCCCGAGCCGCGCTGGGTGCTGTCCATGGGCTCGTGCGCCAACGGCGGCGGCTACTACCACTACAGCTACTCGGTGGTGCGCGGCTGCGACCGCATCGTGCCCGTGGACGTGTACGTGCCGGGCTGCCCGCCCACGGCCGAGGCGCTGCTGTACGGACTGGTGCAGTTGCAGAACAAGATCAAGCGCACCAACACCATCGCGCGTTAATCAGCACAAGAAGCATGTCGGCCAAACTCGAACAACTCAAAGGCGCGCTGACCGAGGCGCTCGGCGACAAGGTCCAGAGCCTCACCGAGGCGCTGGGCGAACTGACGTTGGTTGTGAAATCCGGCGACTACGCCGCCGTGGCGCAGACGCTGCGCGACTCGCCGGCCCTGGCCTTCGAGGAACTCATCGACCTGTGCGGCGTGGACTACTCGGTGTGGGGCGATGGATCGCGTTTGGGACCGCGCTTTGCCGCCGTGTCCCATCTTCTGTCGATTTCACATAACTGGCGCCTACGGCTGCGCACCTTTGCGCCCGAAGACGACTTTCCGGTACTGGACTCGCTCACCGGCGTGTATCCCAACGCCAACTGGTACGAGCGCGAGGCCTTCGACCTGTACGGCATCGTGTTCTCCGGCCACAACGACTTGCGCCGCCTGCTTACCGATTACGGCTTCATCGGGCATCCGTTCCGCAAGGAATTTCCGGTCTCGGGCAACGTGGAGATGCGCTACGACCCGGAGCAGGGCCGAGTGATTTATCAGCCGGTGACGATCGAGCCTCGGGAAATTACGCCGCGGATTATTCGCGAAGATGCGTACGGCGGCTTGGAGCCCAAGCCGTGAACATTTTTAGGGATTCATCACGTGGCCTCGCGCTGCGCGCGAGGGGGTTTGAGTGCCGGGTGCGGCGCAGGGTGCGTCATGGCTGAAATCCGTAACTACACGCTGAACTTTGGCCCGCAGCACCCTGCCGCCCACGGCGTGCTGCGCCTGGTGCTGGAACTGGATGGCGAGGTCATCCAGCGCGCCGATCCGCACATCGGCTTGCTGCACCGCGCCACCGAGAAGCTGGCCGAGAACAAGACCTGGATCCAGTCGCTGCCCTACATGGACCGGCTGGATTACGTGTCCATGATGTGCAACGAGCACGCCTACTGCCTGGCCATCGAGAGGCTGGCCGGCGTGGACGTGCCCATTCGCGCGCAGTACATCCGCGTCATGTTCGACGAGGTCACGCGGCTGCTCAACCACCTGCTGTGGCTGGGGGCGCACGCCATCGACATCGGCGCCATGACGGTGTTCCTGTACTGCTTCCGCGAGCGCGAGGACCTGATGGACTGCTACGAGGCGGTGTCGGGGGCGCGCATGCACGCCGCCTATTACCGCCCGGGCGGGGTGTACCGCGACCTCCCTGACCGCATGCCGCAGTACGAGCCCTCGCCCTACCGCAGCCCGGCCAAGGTCAAGCGCCTGAACGAGAACCGCCAGGGCTCGCTGCTCGATTTCATCGAGGACTTCACGCGGCGCTTCCCCAAGTACGTGGACGAGTACGAGACCCTGCTCACCGACAACCGCATCTGGAAGCAGCGCACCGTGGGCATCGGCGTGGTGACCCCGGAGCGCGCCCGCGCGCTGGGCTTCACCGGCCCCATGCTGCGCGGCTCGGGTGTGGAATGGGACCTGCGCCGCAAGCAGCCCTACGAGGTGTACGACCAGCTCGAGTTCGACATCCCGGTGGGCGTGAACGGCGACTGCTACGACCGTTACCTGGTGCGCATCGAGGAAATGCGCCAGTCCAACGGCATCATCCGCCAGTGCATCGACTGGCTGCGCGCCAACCCGGGCCCGGTGATCACCGCCAACCACAAGGTGGCGCCGCCCTCGCGCGTGGACATGAAGAGCAACATGGAAGAGCTCATCCACCACTTCAAGCTGTTCACCGAGGGCATGCACGTGCCGCCGGGCGAGGCCTATGCGGCGGTGGAGCATCCCAAGGGCGAGTTCGGCATCTATCTCGTCTCGGACGGCGCGAACAAGCCCTACCGCCTGAAGATCCGCGCGCCCGGCTTCGCGCATCTCGCCGCGCTCGACGAGATGGCGCGCGGCCACATGATCGCCGACGTCGTCGCCATCATCGGCACGCAGGACATCGTGTTCGGAGAGATTGACAGATGACCGCTGAAATGAATCCTGCATCCGAAGCCCCGCTGCCGGCCGCCATGATCACCGAGTTCGACCGCGAAGTGGCCAAGTACCCGCCCGAGCAGAAGCAGTCCGCCGTCATGGCGTGCCTGGCGATCGTGCAGCACGAGCAGGGCTTCGTGTCGCGTGAGGC
>DATNCF010000506.1:0-10837 GCA_035571675.1 Burkholderiales bacterium
CAAGGACGGGCTGCTCAACACCGACTTCAAGGCGAGCCCAGGCAATGTGTCCTACCACATACCCTGCCATTCGCGGGTGCAGAACATGGGTCAGAAGACGCGCGAGCTGCTGCAGATGATCCCCGGCACGCAGGTCAACACCGTCGAGCGCTGCTCGGGACACGACGGCACCTGGGGCGTGAAGACCGAGTACTACGACAATTCCATGAAGATCGGCCGGCCGGTGTTCCGGCAGATGGCCTCGGGCGAGCCGCACTACATCAGCTCGGACTGCGCCATCGCCGCGCGCCACATCGAGCAGGGCATGCGCGAGGCCGATCCCGGCAAGGCGGTGCAAAAGGCCCATCCGCTGACGCTGCTGCGCATGGCGTACGGGCTGTAATCGGGGAGGCTTGAGGAGTCCATCATGTCCAAGATCCAACGCGACAGCCTGCTCACCCTCGAGGCCTATTCGCGCGAGCGGCCGCGCATCCGCGCCGAAGTCATGGCGCACAAGCAGAACCGCCGCCTGCAGATCGGCGGCCATGTCACGCTGATTTTCGAAGACGAAATGACCATCCGCTACCAGGTGCAGGAAATGCTGCGCGCCGAGCGCATTTTCGAGGACGCCGCCATCCGCGAGGAACTGGACGCTTACAATCCGCTCGTTCCCGACGGAAGCAACTGGAAGGCCACCATGATGATCGAATATCCCGATCCCGCCGAGCGCGCCCGCCGCCTGGCCGCGCTGAAGGGCATCGAGGACAAGGTGTGGATGGCGGCCGGCGAGGGCGCCCGCGTGTTCGCCCTGGCCGACGAGGACCTCGAGCGCGAGAATGAGCAGAAGACCTCGGCCGTGCACTTTCTGCGCTTCGAGCTGCCGCCCGGCATGCTGGCGGCGGTGAAATCCGGCGCGGAGCTCATGGCCGGCGTAGATCACGACGAATACCGCGTGCAGATCGCGGTGCCGGCCGCGGTGCGCGATTCGCTGGCCAGGGATCTGGCGTGACGGCGGGTGGCGTGAAGACGGCCGTGCGCGCGGGATGCCTGGCACTGGTTGTGTGGAGTACGCACGCCGTGTGGAACGCGACGGCGGCCCAGGAATTGGGCCAGGAGTTCGAGCAGCAGGAGTGGAAGGAACAGGTCACGCACCTGCCGGCCTTTCCGGTGCCGCAGAACCTGATCCGCACCCATGTGGGGGTGCCCAATTCCTTCGAGTTCTTCGTCGATCCCAAGTCCCTGGACGTGGGCACCGACGGCATCGTGCGCGTCACCATCGTGGCCCGCAGCCCGGCGGGCGCCGAGAACATCACCTTTGAGGGTTTTCATTGCTCGGCCCGGGAGCGCAAGATTTACGCGGTGGGACGCGCGGACAAGACCTGGGCGCAGGCGCGCAACCCCAACTGGAGCAAGATCACGGGCAACCAGCGCAATCCCTATCTCGCCGACCTGAACGATCACTACTTCTGCCCCGAATTTGCCCCGACCCGGGACAAGGACCAGACGCTTGTCAATCTCAGGGAAGGCAAGGGCGAGGGCATGCAGTACCCCGCCGGCGTCGGCGGCCCCCAGCAATAGCCTCCGGGGTCCTTCACCGGCTCCCTCAGGCGCCGTTCAGCACCACCATGTTGTCGCGGTGGATGAGCTCGGCCTCGTCGGCGTAGCCCAGGATGCGCTCGATGTCGCCCGAGGGGGCGCCCGCGATGCGCGCGATTTCAGCCGCGCTGTAGTTGGCGAGGCCGCGCGCCACTTCGCGGCCGTCCGGCGCCATGCAGGCCACCACCGCGCCGCGCTCGAAGTCGCCCTCGGCGCGCCGCACGCCCACCGGCAGCAGGCTTTTGCCGCCTGCGGCCAGGGCCTTGACCGCGCCCGCGTCCAGGTGCAACCGGCCCGCCACCTGCACGTGGTCGGCCAGCCATTGCTTGCGCGCGGCCAGCGGCGTGGTGCCGGGCAGGAGCCGCGTGCCCACCGATTCGCCCGCGGCCAGGCGCAGCAGCACCTCGCGCTCCAACCCCGACGCGATGAGCGTGGTGGCGCCCGAGCGCGCGGCGCGCCGCGCCGCCAGCACCTTGGTCAGCATGCCCCCCTTGCCCACGGTCGAGCCGGCGCCGCCCGCCATGGCCTCGATGCGGGCATCGGTGGCCGAGACCTCGGCGAGCAGCTTGGCCTGCGGGTTCCTGCGCGGATCCGAGTCGTACAGGCCGTCGATGTCGGTGAGGATGACCAGCCAGTCGGCCTCGATCAGGTTGGTGACCAGCGCGCCCAACGTGTCGTTGTCGCCGAAACGGATCTCGTCGGTGACCACGGTGTCGTTCTCGTTGATCACCGGCACCACGCCCAGCGCCAGCAGGGTCTTGAGGGTGGAGCGCGCGTTGAGGTAGCGCTGGCGGTCGGCAAGGTCGGCGTGGGTGAGCAGCACCTGGGCGGTGGCGAGACCGTGCACGCGGAAGGCGTCTTCATAGCCGTGCACCAGGCCCATCTGGCCCACCGCCGCCGCCGCCTGCAGCTCGTGGATGCTGTTCGGCCGGCGCGTCCAGCCCAGGCGTTGTACGCCTTCGGCGATGGCTCCCGAGGACACCAGCACGACCTCGTGGCCGAGCGCGCGCAGGCGCGCGATCTGGCCCGCCCAGTTGGCGATGGCCTGCAGGTCCAATCCGCGGCCGCCGTCGGTGACCAGCGAACTGCCCACCTTGATGACGATGCGCAGCCGGCTCATGAGGTTTTCCCGGCGGCGGGTTCCCCGCCCGCGCTCGCTGCGGCGACGTCCACAACGCCATCCTTCCCACCGGCTTCATCCGGCTTGGGAATGGCGTCGAGGTGTTCCATGATGGCGTAGGACAACAGCTTCGTGCCCTCGCCGGTCAGGGCGGAAATGGCGAAGTGACGGTCGGTCCAGTTGAGGCCGCTGAGCAACTTCTGCACGGCGGCGTCGCGCTCTTCCTCGGGCAGCATGTCGATCTTGTTCAGCACCAGCCAGCGCGGCTTGGCGTAAAGGCCGGGGTCGTATTTCTCCAGTTCGGCGGCGATGGCGCGCGCGTCGCGCACCGGGTCGGCATCGGGATCGGGCGGGGCCACGTCGATGATGTGCAGCAGCAGCCGGGTGCGCGACAGGTGGCGCAGGAACTGGTGGCCGAGGCCCGCGCCCTCGGCGGCGCCCTCGATCAGGCCGGGCACGTCGGCGATGACGAAGCTTCTCTGGTTGTCCACCCGCACCACCCCGAGGTGCGGATGCAGGGTGGTGAAGGGATAGTCGGCCACCTTGGGCCGTGCGCTGGAGACCGATCGGATGAAGGTCGACTTGCCGGCGTTGGGCAGGCCGAGCAGCCCCACGTCGGCCAGCACCTTGAGCTCCATGTGCAGCACGCGGCTTTCGCCCGGCTCGCCGGGTGTGGCCTTGCGCGGGGCGCGGTTGGTGCTGGTCTTGAAATTGACGTTGCCGAGGCCCCCCTTGCCGCCGCGCGCCAGCACGGCGCTTTGCTCGTGGCGGGCGAGGTCGGCGATGACTTCGCCCGATTCGACATCCGAAATCACCGTGCCCACCGGCACGCGCAGCACCACGTCGTCGGCGCCCGCGCCGTTGCACTGCGAGCCGCGGCCGCTTTCGCCGTTCTTGGCGCGGTGGATGCGCGCGAAGCGGTAGTCGACCAGGGTGTTGATGTTGCGGTCGGCCAGCGCAATCACGCTGCCCCCCCGGCCGCCGTCGCCCCCGTCCGGCCCGCCCTTGGGGATGAAGCGCTCGCGGCGAAACGACAGGGCGCCATTGCCGCCCTTGCCGGCATGGACCTCGATTTTTGCTTCGTCGACGAATTTCATAACCACCGACCCCTGATCGGGTTCCCCCTGTTGCTACGGCAATCAACCGACCCCTAACTGAAGTGGGGGATATACAAGGGGGAGGGTGTCCCCCTTGTTCCTACAAACAAAAAAGCCCTATCGCAAAGCGATAGGGCTTTTTTGGAGAGCCCTGGGCTTTCAGGCGGGGAGGATGCTCACAGTGTGCTTGCCCATCGGCCCCTTGGTGCCGAAGGTCACCCGGCCCTCGATCAGGGCGAACAGGGTGTGGTCGCGGCCGATGCCGACGTTGGCGCCGGGATGGGTCTGAGTGCCGCGCTGGCGCAAGATGATTTCACCCGCTGACACGAGCTGGCCGCCGAAGCGCTTTACGCCCAGGCGCTTGGAATTGGAATCGCGGCCGTTGCGTGAGCTGCCGCCTGCTTTTTTGTGTGCCATCTGCTTATTCCTTCGTCCTCGTCAAACCTGGAAGCCCTATGGGCTTCCCCCGAAGTGTGGGGATCTACAAGGGGAGCGTAGCTACCCTTGTTCCCATTTACCCCTGGATTCCGGTGATCTCGATTTCAGTGAACTGCTGCCGGTGGCCCTGGTGCTTGGCGTAGTGCTTGCGACGGCGCAGCTTGAAAATGGTGACCTTGTCGTGCTTGCCGTGCGCGAGCACCTTGGCGCGCACGCTGGCGCCGGCCACGAGAGGCGCGCCGACTTTGACCGAGTCGCCCTGGCCCACGGCCAGCACCTGGTCGAGCACCAGTTCCGCCCCGACTTCGCCGGTCAGGTTTTCAACCTTGAGCTTGTCACCGGCGGCCACCCGGTATTGCTTGCCGCCCGTCTTGATCACCGCATACGACATGATGCTTAACCCCTGTAGTCACCCTTTGGTCAAACTGGCCGGAACAACTTGCTGTGTGCTCCGAGAGAACCGAAGATTATACGCAAATTCAGTGCGATAGCACAAGCCCAATGCCCTCCCTGCGTGCTATGATTTTGCAATGCCACATGGGTTGTTTGCCAGCGCCCCGAACAGGGCGCACTCTAGTCTCAATTCCTTGATCCGGTTCAGTTTTTGCACAAAACCAGCATAGACCCGGTGCGCGCGGTCATCGCCGACGACATGCGCGCCGTGGATACCCTGATCCGCCAACGCCTGAACTCCGACGTGGTGCTCATCCGCGCCATTGCCGAGCACATCATCGCCGGGGGCGGCAAGCGCCTGCGGCCGTCGCTGGTGCTGCTGGCCGCGGGCGCCTGCGGCTATGGGACCGGCTCCGCGCCCGCGCCCGGGCCCGATGTTCGAAACGCGCACCAGAATGCGCATCACGAACTGGCGGCGGTGGTCGAGTTCATCCACACCGCCACGCTGCTGCACGACGACGTGGTGGACGAGTCCGAACTGCGCCGCGGGCGCAAAACCGCCAATGCCGAGTTCGGCAATCCCGCTTCGGTGCTGGTGGGCGACTTCCTGTACTCGCGTGCCTTCCAGATGATGGTGTCCACCGGCAGCCTGCGCGTGCTGGAAATCCTCGCCGACGCCACCAACACCATTGCCGAGGGCGAGGTGCTGCAATTGCTGAACGCGCACAACGCCGCCGTTGCCGAGGCTGACTACCTGGCCGTGATACGCCGCAAGACGGCCAAGCTGTTCGAAGCCGCGGCACAGCTCGGTTCCGTCATCGCCGATGCGCCGGCGCCCATCGTCGAAGGGCTGTCGCGCTACGGCATGCACCTGGGCACGGCCTTCCAGCTCATCGACGACGTGCTCGACTACTCGGGCGACGCGACCAGCACGGGCAAGAACCTGGGCGACGACCTGAACGAGGGCAAGCCCACGCTGCCGCTCATCTACGTGCTGCACCACGGCTCGCCGGGGCAGGTGGCGGTGGTGAACCGCGCCATCGAGCACGGTGGGCGGGAAGGCTTCGACGAAGTGCTGGCCGCCATCGAGGCCACCGGCGCGCTCGCCTACGCGCACGAGGCCGCGCGGCGCGAGAGCGCGCTGGCGCGCGCGGCCATCGACGCGCTGCCGGGCTCAAGATACAAGGATTCTCTGCTAGAATTGGCCAGTTTCGCAGTCGAACGCGATTACTGACGTCCGCCGCATCGCAATGACGCGGCTCCCGGGAGGATCAGTGCTGCGGAATATCCGGTCGAATCGGGGTGTAGCTCAGCCTGGTAGAGTACTGCGTTCGGGACGCAGGAGTCGGAGGTTCGAATCCTCTCACCCCGACCAATTCCACATGCCTTTTCCTTTCGGCGCGGCCGCCATGTTCGACGCGGCGCCGTCCGCCCGCGACGCCCGATTGCATTCCGCCCTGCCATGCTGAAGCTGCTCATCTGGATCGTCATCGCCTGGCTCGCCTACACGGCGTGGAAGAACTACACGCACAGGCAGCGCGCCGCGGCCTCGCCCGCGCCGCAGGAGCCGGAGCAGATGGTGGCGTGCGCGCATTGCGGGGTGTACCTGCCGCGGGCCGAGGCGGTGCAGGAAGCGGGCAGCCACTACTGCTCGGCCGAGCACGCGGGGTTGCGCCGGCCGCGATGAGCGCCGCGTCCATGCCCTCGCCGACGCAGGGCGCCGCGCTTTCCGCCGCGCCTTCTCCACAGTCCGCTGCGCAGTCTCGACCATCCATCGGCCTGGCGTCTTCCGAGGCGTCCGAGTCGTTTTGGACTTCGCTGCGCTTTTTCAACTTCTACCGCATCCTCATCTCCGCGTCCTTCCTGCTCGCGGTGGTCATCTACGGCGACTTGCTCAACCTCGGCTCGCATTCGCCGCGGCTGTTCGTGTACGCCGCCGTCGCCTATTTCGCGCTGGCCGTGGGTTTCCAGGCGGTGATACGGCAGTGGCCTTGGTACTTCAACCTGCAGCTTTCGGCGCACGTGCTGACCGACATCGCCGCCCTGGTCACCATGATGTACGCCTCGGGCGGCATCCGCAGCGGGCTGGGCGTCATGCTGCTGGTGTCGCTGGCCGGCGCCGCGCTGGTGAGCGGCGGCTCGCTGATGCTGTTCTACGCCGCGGTGGCCTCCATCGCGCTGCTGCTAGAGCAGACCTACTGGGTGCTGGTGCAGGACGCCAGCACCGCCGGCTATCTCCAGCCGGGGCTCCTGTCCATCGGCTACTTTGTCACCGCCCTCATCACCAACCAGCTGGCCAAGCGCGTGATCCGAAACGAGCGCGTGGCGCGCCAGCGCGGCGTCGACCTCGCCAACCAGTTGCGCGTCAACCAACTGGTGATCCGCGACGTGCAGGACGGCATCCTCGTGGTGGACCCCAACGGGTTGGTGCGCCAGCAGAACCCGGCCGTGAGCGTGCTGCTGGGGCGGGCCGCGCCGGAGCTGGACCTGATCGAAAATTATTCGGCCGAACTGGCCGGGCACCTGGCGCGCTGGCGCGAAGGCAGCGGGCCGGCGGTGTGCGACATGCATTTTTCCGCCAGCGGCCACCGGGTGCGGGCGCGCTTCATCCGCGCCGGGGTCGACGGCGGCAGCTATTCGCTGGTGTTCCTGGAAGACCTGTCGCGGCTGGAGGCGCAGGCCCAGCAGTTC
The DNA here is from genome assembly GCA_035571675.1 of Burkholderiales bacterium. Taxonomy (GTDB): domain Bacteria; phylum Pseudomonadota; class Gammaproteobacteria; order Burkholderiales; family SG8-39; genus CAIYPG01. The sequence goes on from DATNCF010000506.1 coordinate 7,315, forward strand.
AAGCTGGCGGCGCTGGGCCGCCTCACCGCCAGCATCGCCCACGAGATCCGCAATCCGCTGTCGGCCATCACGCATGCAGGCGATCTGCTGCTCGAGGACGCCGACGAGTCCAACCGCAAGCTGGTGGGCATCATCCACGACAACGCGCAGCGCCTGGACAAGATGGTGAAGGACGTGCTGGAGCTGTCGCGCCGCGACCGGGTGCAGCGCCAGGGCCTGGCGCTGGCCGACCATCTGGCCGAGTTCCTGGAGGAATTCGGCCGCATCGAGGGCATCGCCGAAGGCGGCATCGTGCTCGAATCGTCCGGGGCCGGCGGCCTGGTGGCCGAGTTCGACCCCGTGCACTTCCGCCAGGTGATGTGGAACTTGCTGCGCAATGCCTGGCGGCACTGCCAAAAAATGCCGGGCAGCGTGCGCGTCGCGGTGCGGCGCAGGGGCAATCGGATAGAATTGCACGTCATCGACGACGGCGGCGGGGTGCCCCGGACGCTGCAAGCGCAGCTGTTCGAGCCGTTTTTCACCACCTTCAGCCGCGGCACCGGCCTGGGCCTGTACATCGCCCGCGAGCTATGCGCCGCCAACTCGGCGACACTCGACTATCTCGACGGTCCGGCGGGGGCCGATTTCAGGATCCAATGGCAGGCGAACTAGACAGGCGCGAAACCAGGGGCCGCGGCGCCCGGAAGGCGCAGACCGTCCTCGTCGTGGACGACGAAGAGGACATCCGCGAGCTGCTGCGCATGTCGCTGTTCAAGATGGGCCTCGGCGTGGAATGCGCCGGCACCCTGGCCGAGGCCAAGGCGCAACTGGCCGCCCGCTCGTTCGACCTTTGCCTCACCGACATGCGCCTTCCCGACGGCGAGGGCCTGGACCTGGTGAGCTACGTGTCCCAGGAATGTGCCGACCTGCCGATTGCCGTGATCACCGCGTTCGGGAGCACCGAGAACGCCGTGGCCGCGCTGAAGGCCGGCGCCTTCGACTACCTGCCCAAGCCGCTGTCGCTGGACCAGTTGCGCACTTTGATCAAGTCCGCGCTGACCATACCGGTGAAGGCGCCGGCCAAGGCGGGAGACTTGTCCCTGCGCGGTTCCAGCCCCGCCATCCAGCAGGTGCGCGCCCTCATCGACAAGGTGGCGCGCAGCCAGGCGCCGGTGTACATCACCGGGGAATCCGGCAGCGGCAAGGAGCTGGCGGCGCGCCTCATGCATGAGACCGGCGCGCGCAAGGGAGGCCCCTTCATCGCCGTGAACTGCGGCGCCATTCCCGAGAACCTGATGGAAAGCGAATTCTTCGGGCACCGCAAGGGCGCGTTCACGGGCGCCGACGCCGACCATGACGGGTTCTTCCAGGTCGCCTCGGGCGGCACCCTGTTCCTCGACGAGGTCGCCGACCTGCCGCTCGCCATGCAGGTGAAGCTGCTGCGGGCCATCCAGGAAAAGCGCGTGCGCCGGGTCGGCGCCACGGCCGAGGACGCCGTGGACGTGCGCCTGATCTGCGCCACGCACCAGAAGCTCGCCGGGCTGGTGGAGGAAGGACGCTTTCGCCAGGACCTGTACTACCGCCTCGCCGTCATCGAGCTCAGGATGCCGCCGCTGCGCGATTGCCGCGAAGACGTTCCCGAACTGGTGGAGGCCGTGCTGGCGCGCATCGCCGCCGCTTCGGCGCGCGCGCCGCGAGGGCAGACCGCCGCCCCGGCGCTGCCCAAGGTGTCCGCGCCGGCCATGGAAGCGCTCATGCGCTACGCCTTTCCAGGCAACGTGCGCGAGCTGGAAAACGTGCTGGAGCGGGCGGTGGCCCTGTCGAGCGGCGCTGAAATCACCGTTGAAGATCTGCAACTGGTGCCGCCCGACCTGGATGAAGAAGGGCCCGCCGAACGCGGCACGCCCGAAAAGCCCGCTTCGCTCGCCGAGACCGGCATGTCGCTGCAGGACTACCTCGATCGCGTGGAGAAGGAAGCCATCCTGGAGGCGCTGGGCAAGACGCGCTTCAACCGCACGGCGGCAGCCAAATTATTGGGAATCACCTTTCGGGCGCTGCGGTACCGGATGGCCCGCCTAGGGATTGAATGAATTCGGCGAGTGCCAGCGGTTTTCTGGATGAGGCGGGAGTGCTGTCTTCCGCGCGGCAGGTTCCCTCGCCCAATTGCGACGTCCGCCCCGATCCCACCGATATATGCCTCCTTGTGGTGCATTCCATCAGCCTGCCGCCGGGCGAATACGGCGGACCGGAGATCGAGGCGCTATTCACCAACCAACTCGACTGCTCTGCCCATCCCTACTTTGAGGGCTTGCGCGGCCTGAAAGTCTCAGCGCACTTTCTTATTAGGCGGGACGGGGAACTCATACAGTTCGTGCCGTGTTCGCAGCGGGCGTGGCACGCCGGCGCGTCGCAATGGCGGGGCCGCGAGCGCTGCAACGACTTCTCCATCGGGGTAGAGCTGGAAGGCATGGACGACCAGCCTTTCGCTGCACCGCAATATACGAAGCTGATCGAGTTGGGCCGCACGCTGATGAGCCGCTATCCCATCGAAGATGTCGTGGGCCACAGCGATATAGCGCCGGGAAGAAAGACCGACCCCGGAGCGCACTTCGACTGGTCCTTCGTCCGGACCGAACTGTCACGCAGTACCGGTTGAGCAAGACGCTTTAGGCCCTTCCACCGGGCGGGTGCGGCCGCACTCGCTCGCCGAATCTCCTCTTGCCACGACCATTCACGGTGCTCGGTGACAGTTTGGGCTGCGCCGGTTCAGCGTGCATTCGCTCCGGCTATCCACCCCCATAAACATTTACGCGGCGCGGCCGAAATTTCCCAACTCTTTATTGTTGCGTCCTGCTGCGCAGTCCGCGTTGTCGGTAATTCGCCATACTTTTTGCAAAAGAAGCCCAAGAACTAGTTGCAACTTTTTCCGGACCTACTATATATTGTGGTCCTGATTGACCGCACTACAAAGGGGACTGCCTATGCAAACCGCCGCTGACGTGATTTCCGTGTCATCCTCCGCGAGCGGCGGGCTGCATAGTATCGAGGGGGGGCGCGTGGCCCCGGCCGCGCATTCCCAGCACCGCTTGATCCGCCGCAACGGCGCCGTGGTGGCGTTCGAGCCTTCCAAGATTTCGGTGGCCATGACCAAGGCCTTCCTGGCGGTGGAAGGCGGGCAGGGCGCCGCTTCGGCGCGCATCCGCGAGTTGGTGAGCGGACTGACCGACGCCGTGGTCGGCTCCCTGGTCCGCCGCCAGCCCGGCGGCGGCACCTTCCATATAGAAGAGGTCCAGGACCAGGTGGAACTGGCGCTGATGCGCTCGGGCGCGCACGAGGTGGCGCGGGCCTACGTGCTGTACCGGCAGAAGCGCGCCGAGGCGCGCGCCAGCGAGGCCACGGCCCAGAAGAAGTCCAAGGAGCCGCTGCTGCACGTGGTGGACGGCGGGGTGCGCAAGCCCCTGGACGTGGAGGAGCTCTCCGACCTGGTGAAATCGGCCTGCGAAGGCCTGGGCGAGTACGTGGATCCCAAGCCCATCCTGGCCGA
>DATNCF010000507.1:0-5175 GCA_035571675.1 Burkholderiales bacterium
CGCCGCGCACATGGTCGCGTTCGGCGTTCACGGCAATCTGCAGCCTGGTTGCTGCTTCGGGAGCGGTGTCTTGTGCCATAGTGCCGAGATGGATTGCGGGTCAAGCCTGTCCTGAGCTTGTCGAAGGGCCGCAATGACAAACCTTTCCTATAAGTGGTACCGCGACTTCAATCGAACGCAAACGTGAAGATCAGGTCCACGCCCGCGCGCTCACCGGCCTGCGCCCGCACGGTAAGGCGGCGCGACACGTCGTAAAAGATATAGAGCGTGCCCAGCGCGCCCGACAGGCTGCGTTCGTACGACGCGTAGAAATTGCGCGCAAAACGCTTGCCCAGCGTGACCACGGCGCCTTCACTGCTGTCGCGCCGCACCGAAAGCTGGTCCAGGCCGAGCGAGCCGGCCAGGCCGCGCCCGCCCGTGCGCTTGCTGGACAGCAACGCCAGCGCCGCTTCCTGCACCAGTGCGGCCTCGGCGCCGCCACTGGGCGATGCGCGGCCGGTCACGAGCAACGCCAGTTTTTCGGCATCGGGCAGATCGGGCTCGGCGTACAGGCGGATGAAGGGCGCCTGGGCATTGCCGGTGATCAGCACGCCGACGCGCTGCGTGATGTTGGGCCGGATCGCCAGGATGTCCAGCGCCGGGTTGTCGATGCGGCCCGTGAACCGCAGCACGCCGCGCTCGATGTCCAGCTGCTGGTTGTACGCGCGGTACTCGCCGCGCACGGTGGTGATGGTGCCCGCCAGGCGCGGCGCCGTGATGGACTGGCCCGACAGCGCCAGCGTGCCGCGCAACCGGGTCTGCAGCCCGCGGCCTCGCACCTGGAAGTCGTCGCCCAGATCCAGGTCCACCGCCAGCACGAGGCGCCGCGTGGCGGACGCCGACGCCGGCGTTGGCTCGGCTTGGCGTTCCTTCACCAATGTCCCCGCCGGTGCGTTGCGCACGACCACGTCGTCGCCGAGCTTCGGCTCGTTCTCCTCCGGCAACACGATGCGGGCCTGATCCACTTTGAGCTTCCCGTTGACTTCGGCGCCGGTGGCATCCAGCCGCGCGGCCAGATTGCCGGACACCGTGAGCTGGCGGTCCGCCCGGATGCTCGCGCGCAGCCGCGTGAGCTGCGCGGTGGCCTGCACCTGCGGCTTGCCGTTGACCCAGGCCGCTTCGCCGTGGGCGAGGACAGTGCCGCCGGTGTCGCGTTCGCCGGCTCCGTGCAGCGTGAACTCGCTCACCACGACCCGGTTGCCCTGCAACGCGGCGCGCAGCCGGCCATTGCGCAGTTCGATGCCGTCCACGACCGACCGCAGCGCCAGGTCGTCCGCCGCTATCGAGCCGGACAGTTGTGGGTCGCCCTTCGTGCCGGCGGCCTTCACGTCGGCGGCGAGCGAACCGCGCAAGCGCCATCCCGGCGGCGCCAATAGCGACCACACGCCGATGCGCGGCAATTGCGCGCGCAGGCGGCCGTCGATCGGCGCGCTCGCGGGCCATTGCCAACCCGCTGCGCCGCCGGGCGCGAGCCTTGTGACGAGCCGGCCGTCGGCCACGCCCGCGCGCTCGCTGTCCCAGCGCAAGGTCAGCGTGACCTGCTCGCCCTGGCTCGCCAGCGTCAGCCGCGCATCGCGTACGCCGGCCGCGACACGTGAGGACGTGCCTTGCACGTTCTCCGCGAACACTGTGAGGTCGCCGCGGCTGCGCGCGAGCGAAGCATTGAGCTTCACGGCGCGGCCGAGGCTGGCGTCCCACTGCGCGTCGAACACCATGTCGCCGGACAAGGCCGAGCCCTCGAGCTGCGGGCCGCCCACCAGTTCGAGCCAGCCCATCGGCAGTCCGGTCAGGCGCCCCGAGGTGCGCAGCTCGCCTGAGCCCCAGCGCGCCGGGTCCCAGGCCAGCAGCGCCTGCGTGGACGACGCCCCGCCTTTGACCGCGGGCGCGGCGAGCACGGCTTGCCCGGCGCTGACGTCGAGGCTGGCGGATGACCAGCGCACATCGAATGGCCGCTGCGAAACCAGTTGCCAGGTGCCGGCGCTGACGGCCGGGTCCTGGACCGCGAGAGTGAAGCTCGCGACATTGGCCCGCCACGGCGCCGCCGCGCCCAAGCGCGCCGGCGCGCGCCCGCCGCGCCCGGCCAGGTCCAGGCCGACCTGGCGTTGTCCCTGCCGGGCCTGCGCATGGACGACGAGGCTGGCGTCGCTCAGGCGCCCGTTCAAGCTGGCGGTCGCGTCGCGAATCGACCATCCCGTTGCGGAGTCGTCCGCAGCGGCGCCGCTGCGCAGCTCCAGCGCGGGCGCCGCCAGGCTGGCTTGCACCACCGGATCGCTCCAGCCGCCTTGCCATGCGAGCTGCAGTGTGGCCCGGCCATCGACAGGGGTCTTGCCCAGCGCAGCGGGCATCCCCGGCAAACGCTGCAGCCAGCGCTGGGCCAAGGCGAGTTGCGTGCTTTCGAGTTCGACATTGCCGCGTCCGCGCGATTCGGCCAGTTCGCCGTTCGCCTGTGCGCGCAGGCCGGGCGCCTGCAGATTCAGGTGGCCGCTGCCGGAGCGCGCCTGCGGCTGAACTTCAAGCGAGCCTTGCAGGCTGGCGTCGCTGGTGCGCACCTCAAGCTTTGGCAACGAGAGTCGGCCGTCGGCCCAGCGGCCCGAGGCGTTGACCTGGCGCAGTTCCAGTGCGCGAACCGCGGCCGCGACTCGTGCGGCTTCCGTGCGGGGCCGCGCGTTCTTCCTGGGCGCCCGTCCACTGCCTTGCAGGCCGAGGTCGAATTCGATCGCCTTGCCGGCCTGCTGCACATTCAAGCGGCCACTCACGGGAACCGCCGCGATCTTGCTGTGCAGCGCCGCCGGATCGATGCGGGTCACGTCGCCGTGCAATGTCCACGCGTCGGCGCCTGAGCGCCACTGGCCGGTCGCGCGCAGCTGGCCGCCGCCCAGTTGCGCATCCAGGTCCTGCACCAGGGCCGTGCCACCGCGCCACTGTCCTTGCGCCTTCAGTGCTTCGACTGGCAAGCGCTGTTGATCCCACGGGCCCGCCATGCCGTTGCGCAGGTCGGCGTTCACCTGCCACGTTGCGGTGCCGGCGGGCGCCAGTTGCACCGTGCCCGCCAACAGCGTCCGCGGCGCCTGCGGCCAGAGCGCCGCGAGGTCGACTCCGGCCAATTCGGCTTGTGCCTGCGGCACCGGCTGGGCAGCCCAGGGCGTGATGTGCGCGGTGGCGGTGGCGCGCGGTGCCTGTGTGACCGACGCGCCGCCCGCGCGCAGCGACGCTTGCGCCTGCAGATCGGCGACCGGCCCACGCAACCTGGCGGTGAAATCCAGCGGCAGCTTGGCGGCGGCGCCCGGCACCGGCGCATCGAATTTTCCCGCGAGCCGGGCGTCCAGTGGCAGCGGCGCGAGCGCGCCCAGGCTGGCCGTGCCGCGGTAAGTTCCGCCGGCCACGCGCACGCCATCGACCCTCAGCCAGTGCGCGGTGCCGTCAAACCAATAGCGGCCCGCGAGGCCTTCGGCTCGCATGGCACTGGCCGTGACCCATTCCACCAGGGTGATCGCCAGGTCGTCCAGTTCCACTCCGGGCCGGATCATCAGCGACTCCGGCAGTTGCATGGGCTCTTTTGTCGGCGGGCGGTGGTCGGTGATGCGCAGCGCGGCCGCGTGCACGTGGTCCAGTTTGATGGTGCCTTCCAGCAGCCAGATCGGCTGCCATTCCAGCTCCACGTCGCTGGCCTCGACCTTCAGCCCATCGCGTTCCCAGGCCAGGCGCTGCACGTGCAGGCCCGAGCGCAGCGACCCCCGCACACCTTCGGCCGTGAGCGGCTGCGACCGGGCGATGCGCCGCAGCACCCATTCGAGCGATCCTTCGCTGCCCGACCACCACCACAGCCCGGCGACGATCGACAGGACGAGCGCGATCAACGCCATGAGCGCGGCGGCCAGTCGCGAGTGCTGCCGGTCCTTCGGCGCGTTCAAAACGAGAACCCCACACTCATGTGCAGCCGCAGTTTGCGCGGCTTGACGCCCCAGGCCAGGGCGGCCTCCACCGGGCCAACGGGACTTTTCCAGCGCACGCCGGCACCGAAGCCGGTCGAGAAGCGCAGGTCGCTCACGCGATCGCTCACGCCGCCGGTGTCGATGAACAAGATGCTTTCGAAATTGGTCGGCAGCCCGCCGCGGCGGATCGGCCTTTGCCATTCGACGCTGCCCACCGCCTCGTAGCGGCCCGGGCCGACCTGGCCGCCGGGCAGATCGACGCCGATGGCGCGGTAGGCGTAGCCGCGCACGGTGGTGTCGCCGCCGGTGCGAAACATCTGCGTGGACGGCACGCGGGCCGACGCTCGCGCCAATACCGCGCCCAGTTCCGTGCGCAATTGCAGGCGCCCCTCGCGCAATGGGCGCAAACCGAGCCAGCGAAAGACCGTGCGCTGAAACAGGTTCCGGTCACCGGCGAGCGTGACGCCGCCACCGAGTTCCAGGCCCAGGCCATAGCCGCGCGAGGGAAGCGTCACGCTGTCGAAATAGCGGCCGGTCCACACGTAGTTCACGCTGAGCGCACTGCCGGCGCCGCTGTCCGAAGAAGTCACCGGCGCGCCCGCTTCGGTCTGCACCGTGGCGCGCTCGTACTGGACATACACGTTGCGGTCGATGTGCTCCTCGCTGCGCAGACGCCCGAACCGCAGCCGCCGCCCATTGGTGATGAGATTGCCGTCGTCCAGCCGTTCGACCCGCGCCAGCGTCGCCCAGCGCCAGCCATGCTCGTCGGGGATGGCGGTCCACTCGGTCTGCGCGAACGGCGTCTTGCGATCGACCTGCAATTTGGTCACCGCGCGCCATCCCAGGAGCGGCATCCGGTTATGGGTGTGCTCGACGGAAAGACGTGGCCCGCTGTCCGTGGTCAGGCCGACGCCGAACACGAATTTTTGCAGCGGCGCCTCGCGCACGGTCACCTGCGGCGGTGCCGCGTTGGGGTCGCTTTCCGGATCGACCAGGATGAACGCCGAATCGAAGTAGCCGCTGCTGGCCAGCCGCAACTGCGCTTCCAGGATGCGCTGCTGGTCATAGATCGATCCTGGCGGCAAGCGCGCCAGCAGCGGCACCAGGACCGGGTCGTAGCGCTCCACGCCGCTCACCTGCATCGCACCGAGGCGAAACAGCGGACCCGAATCGAGCCGGAGGCCCAGGTGGGCGCGCTCCGGCG
>DATNCF010000508.1:0-3219 GCA_035571675.1 Burkholderiales bacterium
AACGCGCCGCATCCAGCCATTCCCACGACATCCGCTCTCCGTAAGAGGGCGATTCGAGCAACGCATCCACCAGCTTCTCGTAGGCCACCGGGGATCCATCCGCCAAAAAGGCGTCCACCATCTCCGGCGTGGGCGGCAACCCGGTCAAATCAAGCGCCACCCGCCGCGCCAACTTCTCCCGACCCGCCTCCGGCGCCAGATCCATCCCCTCCTTCTTCAACTTTTCGAGAATATACCGATCAACCGGATTCCCCACCGCAACCTCCGGCAACTTCGGCCGAATCGGTTTGGAAAAACTCCAATGCTCACTCCATTGCGCCCCTTCATCAATCCACCGCTTCAACAAATCAATCTGCGCCGAGGTCAACTTCAAATTCGATTTCGGCGGCGGCATCACCTCCTCCGGATCGGACGAAACGATCCGCTGATACAATGGACTCTTCGCCGAATCCCCCGGCAAAACCGCCGGCCCATCCTCCCCACGCGTCCCCAGCGCGCCCGCTTTCGTATCCAACCTCAACTTCGCTTTGCGCGCCGAAGCATCCGGCCCATGACACTTAAAACAATTCTCCGAAAGAATCGGCTGCACGTCCCGATTGAACTGAACCGAGGTCTGCGCGCTCGCCAGAGATTGGTCGAGCCAAAACACGAATACCGAAATGACAAAAACAGAACGCGACACAGTGCCTTTCACGATACGAGTTCCGCCGCTTCGTTTCCAACCAAAAATACCCGCGAAACGGGGGCTTGACTTTGGGCGCAGACCGCCTGAGCATCGGCACCAAGCAATTTCCTATCAGTATTTCCTGGCAGGATCAGCATCAGTTCAAGGAGATAAAATGAAAACCATGACCAGATTCAAGGCTGTGTGGCTCGTATTGATGGCGCTTGTCACGTGCTTGCCGACGGTGCGCGCCGCCAGCCAGGCGCCGGAAGTCCTGAGCGCAGAGCAGGTGCTCAACAAGACCGGCAAGACCATCGCCGAGTGGGGTGCCGAGTGGTGGCAGTGGGCGTTCGACAATCCCGATTTCCTTTTCGACACCAGCGGAAAGTTTGCCGACCTTGGAGATGTCGGCGGGCCGGTGTTTTTCGCGCAAGGGTCGGGCGGTGTCCCGGTTCACGCCAGCTTCTACGTGCCGGGCGGGCAGTATGTGCTGCTGCCGATTGCGACGTATCTGTGGACGTTCTTCCCGCCCTGCGCGGACGCGGCGTGCGCGCGAGAGATCGTCAACGACCACTTCCTCGCCGGCATCATCGAGGTGTCGGTCCAGATTGACGGCGAGCCGGTGGGCAACATCTCCGAGCACCTCGTGCGAGTCGATGACCGCAATCCGCTCGTGTTTCAAGTGGACGCCGGACCGATTCAGCCCGACGGCTATGGCGGAATGCTCGACGCAGTCCAGGGCGGCTGCTGGATAATGCTCACGCCCCTGCCTCCCGGGAAGCACCGGGTAACGTCCTTCGCCAGGGTCCCGAACCTCGATCCGGTCACCGGTGAAATCCTCGAGGGCTACTTTGATCTCAACGCGAAGCTGAACATGCTGCCGGCTCCAAAGGGGCACTAGGTTTTACGAATCGAAAAAGGTGTCGGTCCCGGCTTACAGCGACCGCGTGCGATAAAAGCGACTGGAGTACGTGCCGCTCTGCGGGTCGCTGAAATTCAGTGTGCTCGTGTTGGTCCAAACAGACAGCCAGCTCTTCAGATCGGGCGAAGTTTCCACGACCACCACCTGCCCAGGCGGCGCGGTAACATCGAAACGGAACTGGCCGGCCACGAAGCGGGTGTTGAACAGCTTCGGTGGCGGGTATCCTTTGCGGATCGAGTTGAAATAAAAGTCCGCCACGTAAAGGTTGCCGGCTCCGTCCACCGCCACGCCGATGGGATTGCTGAATCGTGCGGCGCTCCCCGAACCGTCAGCGGTGCCGTAAAATCCAGCCATTCCACCGAGCGTCGTCACGAACCAGTTCGTTCCGATCTGCGTCAGCTTGCGGATGGTGTTGTTATAGCTGTCCGCCACATAAAGGTTGCCTACGCTGTCCACAGTCATGCCGGAAGGACGATTAAACCGCGCGGCGTTTCCAATCCCGTCGGCGCTGCCAGAATTGCCTGCCTGTCCGGCAATCGTCGTCACTAATCTGGCTGGCGTGATTTTGCGGATGGTATGGTTCCAAGTGTCCGCCACATAAACATTGGTCGCGCTGTCCACGGCCACACCTGTGGGATGGTTGAACCGCGCACTAAAGCCTACCCCGTTGGTGCTGCCGCTAAGTCCGGGGCTGCCTGCTCGCGTCGTCACTGAGCCGGAGGGAGTCACTTTGCGGATAGTATTATTGAAGGAATCCGCAATATAGATGTTAGTTGCGCTGTCTAGTGCCACTCCGTAAGGACCCTGAAAACTGGCGGCGCTGCCCGTCCCGTCCACGCTCCCTTCATTGCCCGCCAATCCGGCCAGCGTTGTCACCACTCCCGCCGAGGTTACCTTCCGGATGGTGCTGTTGCCGAAGTCCGCCACATAGAGATTGCCTGCCGCATCTACGGCCACGCCGGAAGGGAGAGCAAACCGCGCAACAGTCCCCCTCCCATTCGTGCTGCCGGCGTAGCCCGCCAGGCCGGCCAGCGTCGTCACCTCGCCCGCGGAAGTCACTTTGCGGATCGTATCGTTGACTAGGTCGGCCACATAGACGCTTCCCTCTCTATCTACTGCCACGCTGGAAGGACCTCTAAATGTCACGTCGCGACCGGTCCCATCCGCGCTGCCATAAATGCCCCCCAGTCCGGCCAGCGTCGTGACCACACCCGCAGATGACACTTGGCGGATCGCGTAGCCGTCGAGTACGTAGACGTTGCCGGTGCTGTCTGCCACTACTCCGTTCGGATAACCAAAACGCGCCATGTTGCCAGTCCCGTCCGCGCTGCCAGGGTTGCCCGCCAGCCCGGCCAGCGTTGTCACCACCCAGTTGGTTCCTGCGGGCGTCACCTTTCGAATGGTGCGGTTCCCTGAGTCGGCCACATAAATGTTGGTGGCGGCGTCCACGGCCACACCGTTAGGTCCATTAAACCGCGCGGTGCTGTTCGTCCCGTCCGCGCCGCTAAAACTGCCAGCCTTTCCGGCAATTGTCGTCACCACCCAATTTGTTCCGACTGGCGTTATCTTTCGAATATTGTGGTTGTCCGTATCGGCCACATAGAGATTGCCCGCGCTGTCCACCGCCACGCCG
>DATNCF010000509.1:0-5218 GCA_035571675.1 Burkholderiales bacterium
CCGAACACCCATTGCTGCACCGGCACCACGGTGAAGCGGATGAACTCGGGCAGCCCGGTGAGCAGCACCGCGCCCAGGATCACGCCGGCGATATTGCCCATGCCGCCCAGCACCACCATCGCGAGTACGCTCACCGATTCCAGCAGGCTGAAGCTCTCGGGGCTGATGAAGCCTTGCATGGAGGCGAACAGCCCGCCGGCCAGGCCGCCGAAGGACGCCCCCATGGCGAAAGCCAGCAGCTTGATGTTGCGGGTGTTGATGCCCATGGCCGCGGCGGCGGTCTCGTCCTCGCGGATGGCCTCCCAGGCGCGGCCGATGCGCGAGTCCTGCAACCGCAGGTTGAGCGCGATGATGACGACGGTGAGCAGCATGAGCGGGTAGTAGTACTTCATCGGCCCGGTGAAGCCGAGTCCGGCGATGACCTCGGTCTTGCTGAAGGAGAAACTGCCGAGCTTGAGCGGGTCGACCAGGTTGATGCCCTGCGGGCCGTTGGTGATGTTGACCGGGGCGTTCAGGTTGTTCAGGAAAATGCGGATGATTTCGCCGAAGCCCAGGGTGACGATGGCGAGGTAGTCGCCGCGCAGCTTGAGCGTGGGCGTGCCGAGCAGCACGCCGAACACCGCCGCCGCCACGAAGCCGATGGGCAGCGATATCCAGAACGGCAGGTGCAGGTCGAACTGCGGCGAGCCGAGAATGGCGTACACATAGGCGCCCACGGCATAGAAGGCGATGTAGCCGAGATCCAGCAAACCGGCGAAGCCCACCACGATGTTGAGGCCCAGCGACAGCATGACGTACAGGAGGGCGAGGTTCACCACACGCACCCAGGTCTGTCCCACGGCCGCCAGCGCGAACGGCACACAGGCGAGCGCCGCGGCGATGAGCAGCACGCCCACCCACTTCTGGGCCGGGTGGATACCGAAATAGCTGCGGGCGCCCATCGTGTTAGGCCCGGTCGGCCGAACTGCCCAGCAGCCCGGCGGGGCGCACGACGAGCACGCCGATGAGCACGAAGAACGCGAACACGTCCTGATAGTTGCTGCCCAGCACGCCGCCGGTGAGGTCGCCGATGTAGCCCGCGCCCAGCGATTCGATCAGGCCCAGCAAGAGACCCCCGAGCATGGCGCCGCCCAGGTTGCCGATGCCGCCCAGCACCGCCGCGGTGAAGGCCTTGAGGCCCAACAGGAAGCCCATGTAGTAATGCGCGATGCCGTAATAAGACGACACCATGAGCCCGGCCACGGCCGCCAGCGCCGCGCCGATGACGAAGGCCGCCACGATGATGCGGTTGGTGTCGATGCCCATGAGGCCGGCGATGGGGAGGTTTTGGGACGTGGCGCGCATGGCCAGGCCGAGGCGCGTGCGGTGCACCACCCACAAGAGGCCGGCCATGAGCGCCGCCGCCAGGCCCACGATGAGGATCTGCTGGTCGGTGAGCGTGGCGCCGGCCACGTCGTAGGTGGTGACGTGCAGCACCGGCGGGAAGCTGAAGTAGCTGCGGCCCCAGATCATCATGGCGATGTTCTGCAGCACGATGGACACGCCGATGGCGGTGATGAGCGGCGCGAGCCGCGGCGCGCGGCGCAGCGGCCGGTAGGCCACGCGCTCCATGATGAAAGCCAGCGCCATGCACACGGGGATGGCCACCGCCACGCCGGCGATCAGCACCACGGCCGGCGGCAGGTGCACGCCCGAGGACGCCAGCACCTTGATGATGGTGAGCGAGGTGAGCGCGCCCACCATGACCAGCTCGCCGTGGGCGAAGTTGATCAGGCCGATGATGCCGTACACCATGGTGTAGCCCAGCGCCACCAGGGCGTAGACGCTGCCGAGGGTTATGCCATTAATTAGCTGTTGGAGGAAAATGTCCACGGACAACTATTAACACAGTGGGCGGCTTTTTTCTCGTTGCCCTCATCCCCGTCCCTTCTCCCTGGGGGAGAAGGGCGAAAAGCAAGGCCCGAGCGGGTGGAAAGAGCGTGACTTAGTGTCCGCAAATAAGAACGGCACCCGAAGGTGCCGTTCTTACCGCTTACTTGCGAGAAATTCCTGACATTACTTCTTGGCTGCATCCTTTGCGGCGTCCTTGGAGGCGTCCGCGGCCGGTGCGGGGGCCGCCGCCGCGGGCGCGGCCGCTGGTGCCGCGGCCGGCGCGGCGCCGCCGATGGTGGCCACGGCCTGCCACTTGCCGCCCACGGCCTTGAACATGGTGATGGGGCCGTCCTTGATGTCGCCCTTCTCATCGAACTTGATGGGGCCGGTGATGCCCTTGTAGTCGGTGGAGGGCAGCTTCTCAAGGATCTTGGCCGGATCGACCGAGCCGGCGCGCTTCATGGCGTCCACGAACACGAAGAAGGCGTCGTAGCCCTGCGGCGCGTACAGCACCACGTCCTGGTTGTACTTGGCCTTGTACTTGTCGTTGAAGCTCTTGCCGTTCTCCATCTTGTCGATGGGCAGGCCGGGGAAGGAGGCGAGGGTGCCCTCCACGGCGTCGCCGCCGAGCTTGAACAGCTCGGTGGACTGGATGCCGTCGGCGCCCACGAACTGGGCGTTGATGCCCAGGGCCTTCATCTGCTGCAGCATGGGGCCGCCCTGGGTGTCGATGCCGCCGAAGAAAATCACGTCCGGCTTCTTGCCCTTGATCTTGGTCAGGATGGCCTTGAAGTCCGTGGACTTGTCGGTGGTGAACTCGCGCGCCACCACCTTCGCGCCGGCGGCCTTGGCGTATTTCTCCACCACGTCGGCCACGCCCTGGCCGTAGGCGGTGCGGTCGTCGATGATGGCCAGCGCCTTGGACTTCAGCTCCTTGGCGATGTACTCGCCCACCACCTTGCCCTGCTGGTTGTCATTGGCCACCACGCGGAAGGCCGTCTTGAAGCCCTGGTCGGTGTACTTGGGGTTGGTGGCCGAGGGCGAGATCTGCGGGATGCCGGCGTCGCTGTAGATCTTGGAGGCCGGAATGGTGGTGCCCGAGTTGAAGTGGCCGACCACGGCGTTCACCTTGGCGTCGGCCAGCTTTTGCGCCACCACGGGAGCCATTTTCGGGTCGGCCTGGTCGTCCTCGGCCTGCACGTCGAACTTGAGCTGCTTGCCGTCCACCATGATCTTGGCGGCGTTGGCGTCGGCCGCGGCGAGGCGCACGGCGTTTTCCATGTCCTTGCCGATGTGGGCCTGCGGGCCGGTGAGCGGAGCCACGATGCCGATTTTCACCGCCGTGGTGGGAACGGGAGGCGGAGCGGAGGCCGCCGGTGCGGGCGGGGGCGGCTCTTCCTTGCCGCAGCCGGCAAGGCCGAGAACGACCGCGGCGAACAGCGCCGACAGGCCGAGGATGCGCGATTGGATGCGATTGGGACGATGCATGTTTTTATCTCCCGTCATAAGAACGGCCATTATGCTGAGGCGTGCAAACTGTTGTCAAACCGTTGTCATGGGCTGAGGCGCGGGTTCCGCGTCTGAAAAAGCAAAAGCCGGCGGAGCCGGCTTTTGCTTGGCGGTGCCTCGGGGCAGCCCCGTATTACTTCTGCGACAGCACCCACTTGACCAGGGTGGTGGCGTCCTTTTCCGAAACGTTGTTGGGCGGCATGGGCACCTGGCCCCACACGCCCGAGCCGCCGGCAATGACCTTCTTCACCAGCTTGGCCTCGGCGGTCTTGTCGCCCTTGTACTTGGCGGCCACGTCCTTGTAGGCGGGGCCCACCACTTTCTTGTCCACCGCGTGGCAGGCAAGGCATCCCTTTTCCCCGGCCAGCTTGGCCGCGTCCTGCGCCTGCGCCTGCGCCGCTCCCGCCATGGTCAGCGCGCCAACGACGCCAAGGCTCAACAACACTGTCTTCATGAACACTCCTTGGAAGAAAAATCCCCGCATGTTAACAGGCGGGCCGGCCCGGCTTAAAACCTAGCTGGGCGCCCCGTCCAGCACGCGTTCCAGTTCCGGCAGGCTGGAGACAGGGGCAAGGCAAGTAACGCCCTCGCACACCCAGGCGTTGACGCCGCCGTCCCTGCCGGCCGGCTTGTCCAGCACTTCGGGCAACCTCGCCGCGCCGTCGGGAATGGCCAGCGTGACCGTGGCCGGGCGGTAGCGGTTGGCAAGGCGCGTCCGCCAGTCGGCCGCCGCGGCCTGCGGCCCGCGCAGGATGATGGTGCGGGTGGGCGTGAGCTGCTCTTCCAGCGCCATGAGCAGCGTGGCGAAGCCCGTGGGGCGCGGCTGGAACTGGCCGTGGAACAGCGCCAGCGTGCGCTCGGCCGCCTCGCCGTAGCGGGTATTGCCGGTCAGCAGGGCCAAGCGCTGCAGCGCCAGCGCCGCCGTGCCGTTGCCCGACGGCGTGGCGTTGTCGTGACCGGGTTTGCCGCGGTGGACCAGCTTTTCGTGGTCGTGGCCGGTGAAAAAGAAGCCGCCATGCTCGCCATCCTCGAACTGCGCCAGCAGCGTGTCGGCCAGCGTCTGGGCGAAGCCCAGCACGTCGCTGGAAAAGCGCGCCTGCAGCAGTTCCAGCGCGGCGGCCAGCAGGAAGGCGTAATCATCCAGGTAGGCATTGAGATGGGCGCGGCCGTCCTTGTAGGTGGCGAGCAGCCGTCCGTCCTTCCACAGCCGGGCACGGAGGAAATCGAAACCGCCCTGCGCTGCGTCCACCCAATCTGAACGCCCCAGCGCCAGGCCGGCGTGCGCCAAGCCCTGGATGGCCAGCGCATTCCAGCTGGTCAGGATTTTGTCGTCGCGGCCGGGATGGATGCGCTTTTCGCGCGCGGCGAACAGCTTGGCGCGCGCCGAGTCGATCAGCGCCTGCGCCCGTTCTTCGCTGAGGCTCACGCCGGCCGCCACCGCGTCCAGCGGCTCCATCATGCGCAGGTGCCAGTGCGCTTCCTCGAAATTGGGCGGGCCGTCGAGGCCAAAACGTTTGGCCACCACGGCGAACTCCTCGGGCGTCAGCAGGCCGCGCACCTCGTCGGGCGTCCACACGTAGAACTTGCCTTCCTCGTGCTCGGAGTCGGCGTCCAGCGACGAGTAGAAGCCGCCCTCGGGCGAGCGCATGTCGCGCAGCAGCCAGGCCGCGGTCTGCTCGCAGGCGTCGCGGAACAGCGCTTCGCCGGTGAGCACCCACGCGTCGGCGTACAGGCGCAGCAGCGGCCCGTTGTCGTAGAGCATTTTCTCGAAGTGCGGAATGGTCCACTGCGCGTCCACGCTGTAGCGCGCAAAGCCGCCGCCGACGTGGTCGAAAAT
>DATNCF010000510.1:0-2426 GCA_035571675.1 Burkholderiales bacterium
TCGAAATCGCTGTAGCTGCGGTCCTCGGCGCGGGTGCGCAGGTTGGACAGCCCCACCTTCCACGCCGTGCTGTCGTTGAGGTCGCCCCCAAGGTGCACGAACAGGTTGGCGGCGCCTACGCCGTTCTTGCTTCTGCCTCCATCGGGTCCGCCCGGGAAACGCCGCCCCCTTCCCAGTTCAACGCCGGCGTCCAGGTACAGATCGGTGGGCGCCAGCCACTTAAGCTGCACGCCGTCATCGGCGAATTGGTTGCCCAGGAACACCTTGTTGGCCAGCGGCGCGTCGGTGAAGTCCCAGGCGTGGGCGTGCACTTCGTTCTGGTAGCCGATGGCCGAGAAAAAGCGCCCGGCCTTGAGGGTGAAGCCGTTGGCGAGACCCAGGGTCTGGATGTTTGCCTCTTCGACTTCCAGGGTGTTGTCGGGCGCGAGCGAAGCGTTGAGCGAACCGCGGAAATAGTGGTCGATGTTGGCTGAGATGGCGAGTTCCGACTCGCCAAGGCTGAAGCTGCGCGCCGGCGGCGCGACCTCCCCCTGCGAGGGCACGAAGCCGTTGATGCGGTAGGCGTTGGGGTCGCGCGACAGGTTGCCGTAGGTGCCATTGAGAATCAGGGACACGGCGGGATTGAAAGCGCCTTCGCTGGCGGGTTTACTGGACGCCTGAGCCGTTGCCTGATCGGCGCTGGCCTGTGCCGTATTGGCGGCATCGGCCGCTTTCGTGGCGTCTGATTTGGCCTGGGCTGCCGATTGCTCGGCTTGCTGGAGGCGCTTTTCCAGCGCGTCGATGCGCCGCTCGTACTGTTGCCGAAGTTGGCGCAACTGGTCGCGCAGTTCGTTCAGGTCGTTGTCGGATACGGCGAGGACAGGCGCGCACCACAACGCCTGCGCCACGGCCAATGCCATGGCGGCTTGCTTGCTGATAAGCATGGAATCTCCGAAAGTCGAGCGCTGTCCCACGTGAAGAATGGGCAGCAGGAGCGCCCGGCATAGCGGACGCGACTAAGACGACTTCAGGAGAAAGCGGGAGGGGCGCGCGAAAGGAAAGGGGGGCTGCTCGAGGCCCGCGCCTCCGGCGCTGGGAAGGGGGCCGGTGCGAATGTTGCGGACTGCGCGAAGATGGGGCGGTCGGACGCCGTGACCACGCAGTCCAGCGCGTGGAAGACAATGCAATGGTCGCGCGAGTGGTCCAGAACCGGCAGCGATTCCCCGCCCGGGGACTGGTCTGCGGCGGAAGCCTCGGAGACGCCCTGGAGAACGGCGGCGCGGTGGGCGATCCCGAGGTCGTAGCGGACGTGCTCGAAGCCGTGGAGCACCCCGGCCCACTGCGCAAACAGCAGTGCCGCGGCGAACATGAAGTGCCAGACCACGCGGTCACGCTGTGAACTCATCGGGAGGTGTTCAAGCTCGGGAGTCTGCTGCTTGTATCCTTCCCGCGGAGCGGGAAGCCACGTTACCGCCACTTCAAACTGATGGCGAAATTCTCCGCCGGTCAGGTGACAAGTACCTTGCGCTTAGTCGCCGTAAAGCTTCTGACGTTGCTCTCTGCGCGTCTGCGCATCAATGGTCAACGTCGCCGTAGGCCTGGCCAACAATCTTTTTACTCCGATTGGCTCTCCGGTCTCTTCGCAGTATCCGTAGCTGCCATCTTCCACGCGACGGATAGCCTCTTCCACTTTACGTAAAAGTTTCCGTTCCCGGTCCCGGGCACGCAACTCGAGGGCGTTCTCCTCCTCGATGGTGGCCTGGTCGGCGGGATCGGACTCTGCGGTGTGCTCGCGCAGGTGCTCGGAGGTGTTGCCGGCCTTTTCCAGGATTTCGCGCTGCATGGTGAGCAGGCGGTCCTTGAAAAAGGCGAGCTGGGCCTCGTTCATGTACTGCGAAGCGGGCATCTTGAGCAGGGCTGCTTCGCTGATCACGCCCTCGGATCCCTCGGTTTTTTTCACTGCGTTGCTGCCAGACATTGCTCAAGGCCTTTCACGATCAAGTCTTCGGGCAGGTTGCGGCCTATGAACACCATGGTGCTGGAACGTTTTTCGTCCCGCGCCCAGGTGCGCCCCAGGTCGCCTCCCATCATCATGTGCACGCCCTGGAAAACCACCCGCTGCGGCGAGCCCTTGAGGTACAGAACTCCTTTATAGCGCAGCAGGTTCTCGCCGTAAACCTGCACGATTCCGCCCAGGAATTCCTCCAGTTTCGCCCCGTCGAACGGGCGCTCGGAACGGAATACGAAAGATTTCACATGCTCGTCGTGCTCGTGCTCGGCGTCCTCCAGGAACTCCGGGTCCACTTCCAGCACGGCGTTCAGGTTGAAGCCGCGGATGTCGAGTATCTCGGCGATGGGCGCGTCGCCGAAATGCACCTTGCGCACCGGCGCGCGCGGGTTCATGCGCTTGAGGCGCGCCTGCAGCTTGTCCGCGGCCTCCTCGGCCA
>DATNCF010000511.1:0-4406 GCA_035571675.1 Burkholderiales bacterium
GGCATGCGGATGTCCGACACCAGCACCTGCGGCGGGCTCAGGGCCAGGGCGTCCAGCGCGTCCTGCGCCAGGGCGAAGGTCTTGAAGGGAATGCCCTCGCGGGTCAGCGCCTTCTCGAACACCCAGCGGATGGAGCGGTCGTCGTCGACCACCCACACCGGCTTCAATTGGGAGAAAAACGCCGATCCACCCGGGGCGGGTGCCCTGCCCACATTGCCCACATTTCCAGTTGCGTCTGTCACTGCCATTCCTTCTTGCCGCCGCGCGCCGCCTGCGGCGCCGCGGCCTGGGCCTCATCGGGCTGCGCCACCTCGCGGGCGCGCTGCACCAGCGGCAGCAGCACCGTGAACGTGGTCTTGCCCGGCTCGCTGTCGCATTCGATGACGCCGTGATGATGCTGAACAAAGGTCTGGGCCAGGGTCAACCCCAAGCCGCTTCCGCCCTCCCTGCCGGACACCAGCGGAAAAAAAATCCGATCGCGTATTTCCGCGGGGATGCCGGGTCCGTTGTCAGTCACTTGCAATTCTAATGCCAGCCTATAGCGCTTCTTGACCAGGGTGACTTGCCGCACGATGCGCGTGCGCAGGCGGATTTCACCCTTGCCGCCCAAGGCCTGGGCGGCGTTGCGGGTGATGTTGAGCACGGCCTGGATGAGCTGCTCGCGGTCGCCCTGGAACTCGGGAATGCTGGTGTCGTAGTCGCGGCGGATTTTCAGTCCGGCGGGGAATTCCGCCAGGATGAGGCTGCGCACCCGCTCGCACACCTCGTGGATGTTCATGCTCAAGGACTGCGGCCGGCGGTGCGGGGTGAGCAGCCGGTCCATGAGCGCCTGCAGCCGGTCGGCTTCCTTGATGATGACCTGGGTGTATTCGCGCAGCTCGGGGCGGTCGAGTTCGCGCTCCAGCAACTGCGCCGAGCCGCGCAGGCCGCCCAGGGGATTCTTGATTTCGTGCGCCAGGTTGCGGATGAGCTCGCGGTTGGCCACGAGCTGGGTGAGCTGCTGCTCCTCGCGCTGCACGCGCAGGCGCTTTTCCATGGGCCGCAGTTCCATGAGGAGGCGGCACGGGCCGCTGTCGATGGGCGTGACGACGCCGTTGAGCAACAGCGTATCGTGGCCCGGGCGGGTCAGCGTCATGGCCTCGTCGGCGAAGCCGCGCTCCTCGGCCAGCGCGCGGGCGAGTTTTTCTTCCAGCCCGGTGGCGTCCACGAACAGGTCGCGCAGGTGCTGGCCCACGGCGCCCTTGCCGCTCATGTCGAGCAGGCTTTCCAGCGCCGGGTTGACGTACAGAATGCGCAGCTCGGCATCGGCCACCAGGACGGCCGTGTCCAGGAGGTCGAGGCCTTCAAACATGGAACGCCCTGCCGGTGCGCCGGCCGGTTCGGCAGATTGCGAGCCGGCTAGCGCAGGTTGGACAGTTCCTTGCGCAGCGCGGCCACGTTGGACTCGGCCACGCGCACGTCGTCCTGGAAGGGCTTGAGGCGGTCCTGCTGGCGCTGGGCGTTGCGCTCGTCGCCGTTGCGGATCTGTTCCTGCTGGGCGAGCTTCTGGCGCGCATCCACGAGTTGCTGGTCGGCGACCTGCAGCTCCTGCTCCAGAATGCGACGGCGGTCGGCATCACGGGTGCGCTGGGTGGGCGAATCCACCCGCGACGCCGCGTCGGCGGGCGGCCGTGAAAGCGGAACCGGGGCAGTCGAGGGAACCACCGAGACTTCGCGCATGACCACGACGCACTTTCTCCCCGTCATCTCTTCCTTGACGTTGGTGTAGGTGCTGCGCCCGGCGTCGTCCACGCATTTGTAGGTCGCGCCAGGCACTTGAGCCTGAGCGGAGACCGCCACGCTGAGCAGCCCCGCCATGAGCGCCCCCCTGGTGAATCCCCCCCTGGCGAGCGCCCCCTCGGCGAACAGGCCCAATGCCGCCCGGGCACCCGTGGAGTGCAGGCGCATACGTCGATTCATGGTGGGGTCCTGGCGCATATCCCGGCGGACGTTGGCACATTGCGAGTCGGACTTTAAGTGTAGGCCAATATAGCCCTGTATTTCAAATGAAAAAGGACGGGTTTGTGAACTGCTACCCGTCCTCCGATTCCACGCCGGCGGGCCGGCCCGGGGCGCCCCCAGGGCCGGCCCGATTCCGTTCTTAAAGGCTGTAATACATATCAAATTCAACCGGATGCGTGGTCATGCGGAAGCGGGTGACTTCCTCCATCTTGAGGTCGATATAGGCGTCGATGAACTCGTCCGAGAACACGCCGCCCTTGGTCAGGAAGGCGCGGCCCTTGTCCAGGTGCTCCAGGGCCATGTCCAAGGACGAGGCCACGTTGGGGATCTTCTTGGCCTGGGAAGGCGGCAGGTCGTACAGGTTCTTGTCCACGGGATCGCCGGGGTGAATCTTGTTCTGCACGCCGTCCAGGCCGGCCATCAGCAGCGCGGCAAAGGCCAGGTAGGGGTTGGCGGTGGGATCGGGGAAGCGCACTTCCACGCGCCGCGCCTTGGGGTTGGACACGAACGGAATGCGGCACGATGCCGAGCGGTTCTTGGCCGAGTACGCCAGGTTGATGGGCGCCTCGAAGCCGGGCACCAGGCGCTTGTAGCTGTTGGTGCCGGGATTGGTGATGGCGTTCAGCGCCTTGGCGTGCTTGATGATGCCGCCGATGTAGTACAGCGCGAAGTCGGACAGGCCGGCGTAGCCGTTGCCGGCGAACAGGTTCTTGCCGTCCTTCCACACGGACTGGTGCACGTGCATGCCCGAGCCGTTGTCGCCCACCACGGGCTTGGGCATGAAGGTGGCGGTCTTGCCGTAGGAATGCGCCACGTTCCATACCGTGTACTTGAGGATCTGGTTCCAGTCGGCGCGCTTTACCAGCGAGTTGAACAGCGTGCCGATTTCGCACTGGCCCGGCGCCGCCACTTCGTGGTGGTGCACTTCCACGTCCACGCCCTGCTGCTCGAGGGCGATACACATGGCGTTGCGGATGTCCTGCAGCGAGTCGGCCGGGGCCACGGGGAAGTAGCCGCCCTTCACGGGAGCGCGATGGGCGGAGTTGCCGCCCTCATAGTCGATGCCGGTGGACCAGGGCGCTTCCTCGGACTTGATTTTCACGAAGCAGCCCGACATGTCCACGTTCCAGGTCACACCGTCGAAAATGAAGAACTCGGGCTCGGGTCCGAAGTAGGCGGTGTCGCCGATGCCCGAGGACTTTAGAAAAGCCTCGGCGCGCTTGGCGATCGTCCTGGGATCGCGGTCATAGCCCTTGCCGTCGGCGGGTTCCACCACGTCGCAGGTGATGTTGAGCACGGTCTCGTCGGTGAAGGGATCGAGGCGGGCGCTGTCGGGATCGGGCATGAGCAGCATGTCGGAGGCTTCGATGCCCTTCCACCCGGCAATGGAGGAACCGTCGAACGCATGGCCGCTTTCGAACTTGTCCATGGTGAAATGCTTCATGGGCACGGAAACGTGCTGCTCCTTGCCGCGCGTGTCCGTGAACCGGAAATCAACGTACTTGACCTCCTTTTCCTTCGCCATCTTCAATACATCATTCGCAGTCATTGCCATGCAAATCTCCTAAAAGCGCGTTTTGTTCAGGTCGGTGATCGGAAACGGTGAAAAACGGAGGCCGGATACGGGCAGAGACCCGGTTTCAGCAGAAAATGTGCCACCGGCGCCAGTTTTTGTTCAAACCTGCTTCGCCGGTGCAATCAGATATCTGGAGGACGGGGATTGTGCCATACGCTCCAAATGGCGCAGGGGATGGCACCATATTAGTGCGTATAGTCCATCCCACGCCTCAATTTGGGGCGGACGGGAGCGATTGTGAAACGCGCTGGTCTAAAAGACAATAGCGCTTCTTGATCTACCAAGTTAACCCTCTGAAAATTATGGATAAGACTTTGCAAGATCCGCTGCAGGCGGGACGCGAGCGCGCCCAGGCGGCGGGATTGCCCTATGCCGGCGCCGTGACCCCGACCGAAGCCCACGCCGCCCTGACCCGTGACCCCAAGACCAAACTCATCGACGTGCGCACGCGCGCCGAGTGGGAATGGGTGGGCCGGGTCCCCCAGGCCAGCCTGATCGAATGGAACGACTGGCCCGAGGGCCGGCGCAACCCGGCCTTCCTCGACCAGTTGCGCGCCCAGGTGCCCGATCCCGAAACGCCGGTGCTGTTCCTGTGCCGCTCGGGGGCGCGCTCGCACAACGCCGCCGCGCTGGCGGCCCAGGCTGGCTATCGCAACGCCTTCAACGTCGTGGAAGGTTTTGAAGGCAACAAGAATGCCGCCGGCCAGCGCAGCAGCGTGGGCGGCTGGCGTCACGCCGGACTGCCTTGGGTGCAGGGCTGAAAGTTGAAAAGAGGGACGCGTCGGCGCACCCTTTTTTTATTGCTTTAGTGGGCTTGTCGGTTTTACTG
>DATNCF010000512.1:0-3030 GCA_035571675.1 Burkholderiales bacterium
GCGAAATCGCGCTTGGCGCGGTAGCTGCCGAGCTTGTCGGCCTTGTCCGCAGGAACGGCTGCCTGCTTCGCCCGCGTGGCCATGGGCTAGGAGGTTCCCTGCAATTTGAGGCGGCACATCAGCGCGAAGCGCTTGGCCTCGGCCGGATCGGCGACGGTCGCCGCCAGCTTGTCCCATAGCGGCAGCGCCTCGGCGTAGCGCTCCAGGCGCATGAGCAGCACGGCGGCGTTGTGCAGGGCGTCGCCATAACCGGGTTCCACGCGCGCGGCCTGGCCGTAACTGGCCAGCGCCTCTTCCGTGCGCCCGAGCTTGTCCTGCAGTACGCCGAGGTTGAACCAGGCGTCGGCCAGTTCGGGCTCGCGTGCGAGCGCCTGGCGATATGCCAGTTCCGCCGCGCTGGACTCGCCCAGCGCGTCCAGCACGTTGCCCAGGTTGAAGGGGATGACGCCGTCGACCTGGTCGAGGCGCATGGCCAGCTCGTACCAGCGCCGCGCGGCGGCGAGGTCTCCCGAAGCCTCGCCGGCTTCGGCGCGTGCGAAGGCTTCGCCGGCGTCCATGTCCTCGCCCTGGATGGGCAGCAGCAACTGGCCGTCCAGGCGGGCGGGGCGGCCTTCGATTTCGCGCAGCATTTCGCCCCAGGAGGATTCGGACAGCCGCGCGCCCGACAGGCTGAGCCCGCGGTCCTGCAGCGCCAGCGCCGCGGCCACCACGCTGCCCAGGCGGCTGCCCGCCGCCAGTAATTTGCCCACCGAGCGCGCCGCCACCAGGTCGCGGTAGGAATACGCCTCGCCGGAGCTGACCACGTCGTACAGAGCCAGGGCGCGCAGTTGCGCCGGGCTCAGGGGGCCGCCGCGCTCCAGTTGGGCGGCGCTGTAGCCGCGCTCCTCGGGAGAGGGGGAGGGCAGGCCCAGGAGCCGTTTGAACTCCTGTTCCGAGATGAACTCGGCCGCGGTCTCAAAGCCCAATTCAAGACGGCCGTCATCGGCCAGGGTGGCCAGCGCCGAGGCGTGGCCCAGCACCAGCAGCGTGGCCGACGCGGGCGGGCGCGCCACCCGGGCGCCGGCCGTCTGTAGCAATTGCGCAACGCGGCGCTTGGTCAGGCCGCGCATGCGCCCATGGATGTGGACTTTTTCTTGAGACAACGACATAATAAATCAAACGCTTAGCGAAGGTCCTTAATACCGCCCCGTAACATCGGGCCGAAGGAGAACATATCATGGCGCCCCGTGCCAACTGGAAGGGTTATCTGAAGCTGTCGCTGGTGTCCTGCGCCGTGAGCCTGTTCCCGGCCTCCAGTTCCACGGCGCACGTCAGTTTCAACACCATCAACCGCCAGACCGGCAACAAGGTCAAGCGCCAGTTCGTGGACTCGGTGACGGGCGAAGTCGTCGACACCGAGAACCAGGCCAAGGGCTATGCGGTGTCCAAGGACCGCTACATGCTGATCGAGGACGCCGAACTCGACGCCATCAAAATCGAAAGCACGCACACCATCGACATCGAGAAGTTCGTGCCGCGCGAGGAAATCGACCCGCGCTACCTGGAGGCGCCGTACTACCTCGCGCCCAACGAGCGGGTGGCCGAGGAGGCCTTTTCCATCATCCGCGACGCCATGGCCGAAAAGAAGGTGGTGGGCCTGGCGCGCGTGGTCATCGCGCGGCGCGAGCGGGTCATGATGCTCGAGCCCATGGGAAAGGGCATTGCCGGCACGGTGCTGCGCTATGCCTATGAAGTGCGCGGCGAGGAAGCCTACTTCGACGAGATTCCCGACCTCAAGCTGCCCAAGGAACTCAAGGAACTGGCCTACGTCATCATCGACCGCATGGCCGGCCACTTCAAGCCCGATGAGTTCAACGACCGCTACGAGGACGCGGTGGTGGCCATGGTGCGGCAGAAACAGGCCGGCCTGCCGCCCGAGCCGGTGGAAGAGCCCAGCCAGCCCGGCAACGTCATCAACATCATGGACGCGCTGAAGAAGAGCATCGCCGCGGCGGGCGCCAAGGGCGCCAAGGCCTCGAAGCAGGGTGAGGCCAGGGCCGGAGCGGAAGCTGAGGCTGAAGCAGCCCCGGCGCCCAAGCCCAAGGCCGCCTCCAAGACCAAGAGCGCCACCAAGGCCGCGCCCGCCAAGGCCAGGAAGGCGCGCTGACCGCGAGGTCCCCATCCCCGACGTCCAGCGGCGCCGCCCCGGGCGAGCCGTTCCAGCGCGAGGGCGTCAAGGGGTTTTTGCACCGCACTCCCGGCGCTCGTGCCGGGCTGGTGCTCACCCATGGCGCGGGCAGTGATTGCCGCGCGCCCCTGCTGGTGGCGGTGGCCAGCGCTTTTGCGCAGGCCGGCCTCACCGTGCTGCGCTGCGACCTGCCGTTTCGCCAGGCGCGCCTCAAAGGCCCGCCGCATCCTTCCAAGGCCGAGGGCGACCGCGCCGGGCTAAGGGCAGCGGTGGAAGCGCTTCATGCAGAATGCCAGGGCGACATTTACCTGGGCGGTCATTCCTACGGTGGCCGGCAGGCCAGCATGCTGGCGGCCGAAGATCCTTCCATCGCACGCGCGCTGCTGCTGTTGTCCTATCCACTGCATCCCCCGGCCAAGCCCGAGCAGATGCGCACGGCGCACTTTCCCGGCCTGAGGACCCGCGCCGTGTTCGTGCAGGGCGTCACCGATCCCTTTGCCACCGCCGAGGAAATGCAGCAGGCGCTGAAACTGATTCCCGCCGCAACAACGCTGCTCACCATCGACAAGGCCGGCCACGATCTGCGTTATGGCCGGTTCGACCTTGCTCCCGTGATTGCCGCGCTGACTGGCTAAGCGGCCGCCTCCACCGCTCTTTTAGCCATCACCCCAATCAGATGCGCGCGGTAATCCGCCGCGGCATGCAAATCGGAATTGAGATTGCCCTCCGGCACCTTGATGTTGGCAATGGCCTCGGGTGAGAACTTCGCCGCCAGTGCCTTCTCCATCTCGGGCACGCGGAACACACCCGGCCCCGCGCCGGTCACGGCCACGCGCACCCCATTGCCGAAATCCGCCACGAAC
>DATNCF010000513.1:0-3865 GCA_035571675.1 Burkholderiales bacterium
CTATGCCTTTTACGACCGTGATACACCGCCGACATCGGCGCAACTGGCCGCCGCCTGGAAACCGTGGGTCGAGGAAACCATCCAGGCCTTCGGCCCCGATCGCTGCATGTTCGAAAGCAATTTCCCGCCCGACCGCGGCTCGTTCAGCTATGGTGTGCTGTGGAATGCGTTCAAGCGCCTGGCTGCAGGCTATGCACCGGACGAAAAGGCAGCGTTGTTTTCAGGCACCGCGACGCGGGTGTACCGATTGAATCCGTGATGCGGAGCCTCAACGCGCCGGACGGGACACGCCGTGGCGTCCGAAGCGGCCGCGGCAGACGTAGCAGCAGCCGGCCAGGATCACCGCGAAACTGCCGAACACCGGGCTGATGCCCGCCGCGGCGCTGATGGCACCCGCCAGCGGCGGCACGGCGGCCTGCACGCCGCCCACCATCATGGCGCGCAAGCCCTGCACTTCTCCGCCGCGCTCGGGCGGCCCCGCCTCCAGCAGCAGCGCCTGCGCCACGGGGTTGCTCATGCCGAAGGCCATGCCCAGGCAGAAGGCTACCGGCATCAGCGCGCCCAGGTGATGGGACAGGGCCAGCCCGGCAAAGGACAGCGCCGCCAAGCCCACGGCCGTGAGGAGGACGGACCAGGGAGAAAAGCGCCGCGACACCAGCGGCAGGCCGAAGCGCGACACGGCACTGCCCAGGGCGAAGCTGCCGACAATCCAGCCGATGTGCACGGTATCCAATCCGATTTCAAGGCCGTACAGCGGCATGAGGAAGCCGAACAACTGGAAGGTGGCGCTGCCGCACAGCGCCACCGAGTAAATGATGCGCAACTCGCGGATGCGCAACAGGTCGAGCACGCTGCCGCCGCGCCTGGCCCCGGCATGCGCGGCCGGCGCGGGCGGTATGGCGATGCGGTTGGTGCCGATCAGGATGAGCGGCACCAGCGGAATGCAGGCCAGCAGCAGGAAGGTTTCGGGATAGCCAAACGCTTTCAGCGCGTAGCCGGCGCAGAACGGGCCGGCGAAATTGGCCAGCGCAATGCCAAACCCCTGCAGGCTGAAAATGCGCACCCGGTCCTGCAGGCTGCCGAAGCTGCCCACCAACTGCTGCTGCGCGATGAAGAAAGTGTTGTACAGCGTGCCCACGATCAGACTGGCAATGAACAGCGCCGGCAACGCACGCCAGAAGTACACCTGCGCCGCGCCCGCCACCATGCCCGCGGCGCACAGCAGCAGCGGCATGCGCGCACCGGCGCGATCGGCCCAGCGCCCCGCCGCCACCGAGGTCATTGAGGCGAACAGGCTGTAGGTGGCGATGAGAAAGCCGATTTGGAAATGCGTGGCCTGCAGGCGCACGGCATACAGCGTGAGGCAGAAACTGATACCCGCGTAGCAGCAATGGTTGATGCTGGTGACGACGATGATGAGAAACTGCAGCCTGCCATTGTTGGCTTGGGTGGCTTGGTTGGCCTGGTGCGCCGATGGATTTGCCGATTCGGTCTGGGTCATGCGTTACGAAGTGCGCGTGCGGTGTGCGGGTACGGGTGCGGGGAAGTATACTGGGCGGGTCAGCATGATTCCCTTTTCCGTTCTCGATCTCTGTCCCATCGTCCAGGGAGGCAACGCCGGCCAGGCGTTCCGCAACGCCCTCGACCTCGCCCAGCACGCCGAAGCCTGGGGCTACAACCGCTACTGGGTGGCCGAGCACCATTCCATTCCCGGCGTGGCCAGCGCGGCCACCTCGGTGGTGATCGCGCACGTGGGCGCGGGGACCAAGACCATTCGCATCGGCGCCGGCGGCATCATGCTGCCCAACCACGCGCCGCTGGTCATCGCGGAGCAGTTCGGCACGCTGGAATCGCTGTACCCGGGCCGCATCGATCTGGCACTGGGGCGCGCGCCGGGTTCTGACCAGGCCACGTCGCGGGCGCTGCGGCGGCATCCCGCCGCGGGCGACGAGTTTCCGCAGGACGTGGCCGAGCTGTTCCACTGGTTCGCGCCCGAGCAAGCCGGCCAGGTGGTCGCGGTGCCCGGCGCCGGGCTCAAGGTGCCCATCTGGATACTGGGCTCGTCCACCTGGGGCGCGCAGTTCGCGGCCGTCAATGGCCTGCCCTACGCGTTCGCCTCGCACTTCGCGCCGCAACTCATGATGCAGGCGCTGGACTTGTATCGCAGCCGCTTCCAGCCGTCGGTATGGCTGGACAAGCCCCACGCCATGCTGGGCGCCAACGTGTTCGCGGCCGACACCGACGAGGAAGCCAGGCTGCTGCACAGCTCGCGGCAGCAATCCACCCTGGCCATACGCTTTGGCCGGCGCAGCCTGTTGCCGCCGCCCGTGCCCGATTATGAAAGCCGGCTCAGCCCCGTCGAACTGTCGGTGCTGGAGGAAGCCATGCCCGGCACAGTCATCGGCTCGCCCGCGAGCGTCAAGGCCGGGCTGGAGAAATTCATCCAGAAAACCGGCGCCGACGAACTCATCATCGCGGCGCAGATTTACGACCACGGCGCGCGGCTGCGCTCCTACGAAATCACTGCGCAGGTCCACGCACAGATGTAGATCGGAGGCGGCGGGATGCAGGCAAGCAGGATCCATCCCTACTTCGGCGCCGAAGTCTACGTCGATCTCGGTTCGCCGCTGCGCGCAAACCAGGCTGCGGAACTGAAGGCGCTGTTCCGCGAGCACCAGTTGCTGGTGTTCCGCGACCAGGACCTGCGCGACGAGGACCATCTGCGCGCCATCAGCTACCTGGGCTACCCGTTGTGCCACAATCCCGCCGGATCGCGCATCGGCTATGTGTCCAACGTGGTCGAGGGCGCCACCGTGCCGGCCGGCGAGCTGTTGTTCCACTCCGACATGGCTTATTCGCCCGAGCCCGTGGCCGGCATTTCGCTGTACGGACTGGTGGTGTCGACCCAGCAGGCCGTAAGCACGCGCTTCGTCAGTTCAGTCCACGCCCTCGCAGCCCTGCCCGATGCGCTGAGGACCCGGTTCGCCGGCAAGCGGGCGCTGCACGTGTACGGCTACACGCTGACGGTGGACCAGCGCGGCGCGGTTCGCCAGCGCGAATCCGGATCGGCCGATGCGCCGCTGCGCGCCACCCACCCCGTGGCCTTCGACTGCCCGTTCGGCGGCGCGCCGGCCCTGTACCTCAGCGACATGCAGACCTTCGGCATCGAGGGCATGGACAAGGCGCACAGCGACGCCCTGCTCGACCAGGCCTTCCAGGTCATGTATGCGCCCGAGGCGGTGTACGAACACCGCTGGGAAGCCGGCGACCTGCTGGTATGGAACAACGTCGCGCTCCAGCACGCGCGCGGCAACGTGTCCTTTGACGGAGCGCCGCGCACCTTGCGGCGCGTGGCCTTTGCCGCGCGTGCCGACGCCGATCCATGGATGCTGGTGCGTTCCCTGGACCGAGTGAGTCCTTCACCCACGTCCCCCTCGAACTGATCCGGGCTATTTGGTCAGCGCGTTGGCCATGCTGGCCAGGCAGGCGTGCCCCACCAGTCCGCCGGCGTCGTGGAAGTTCACGTTGGACGTGGCGAGGCCCGCATGCTCCGCCCGCCCCACCCCTTCCAGGCAGAACCAGCCGCCCACGGGTTCGCGCACCAGATACAGCGTGATCTCGGGATTGATGAAGGGCCGCATGGGACCGGGCACCGACATCAGGCCGATGCCGTTGGTGAGGTCGGACAGCGCCGCGGCGTTCACCGTGGGCGTAAGCGGCCGGCCGGGCAGGAAATCGTAGGGCACGCGCGCCCATACCAGCGACGGCTCGCCCGTGTACGGCTCGCGCAGCAGCCGTATTTCCAATCCGGTGTGGTACAGCTTGCGCTCGTCGGGGCGGTCCATCCACGGTCGCAGCGGAAGAG
>DATNCF010000514.1:0-5470 GCA_035571675.1 Burkholderiales bacterium
GCGCCATCACCGGCATGCTGGTGGTCGGCCTGGGCATGCTGGGTGTCGGCATCTTCTTCTGGTTCATCACCAGCAACGGCAACATGACGCCGGACAAGAGCCTGTCCTCGGTGCTCAAGCCGCTGCTGGGCCTGGCCTTCGGCGCCTCGCTGATCTCGATCTTCGCGCGGCTGGGCGGCGGCATCTTCACCAAGGGCGCCGACGTGGGCGCCGACCTGGTGGGCAAGGTCGAAGCCGGCATTCCCGAGGACGATCCGCGCAACCCGGCGGTGATCGCCGACAACGTGGGCGACAACGTCGGCGACTGCGCCGGCATGGCGGCCGACCTGTTCGAGACCTACGCCGTCACGCTGGTGGCCACCATGGTGCTGGGCGCCCTGGTCATCAAGGCCGACAGCGACGCCGCGCTGGTTTACCCCCTGGCTCTGGGCGGCTTCGCCATCATCGCCTCCATCATCGGCTGCCTGTTCGTCAAGGCCACGCCGGGCAAGAAGATCATGAATGCCCTGTACCGCGGCCTGATCGTGGCCGGCGTCCTGGCGCTCATCGCCTTCTACCCCATCACCAACTACTTCATGGGCGACGTGCTGAAGACCGCCACCTTCGACATCGCCGGCACGGCCAAGACCATCACGGTCATGCACCTGTACGGCGCCGCGGTGGTCGGCTTGGTGCTGACCGCGCTGATGGTGGTGATCACCGAGTACTACACCGCCACTGAATACAAGCCGGTGCAGCACGTGGCGCAGGCCTCGACCACGGGCCACGGCACCAACATCATCGCCGGCCTGGGCGTGTCCATGCGCGCCACCGGCTGGCCGGTGATCTCGGTGTGCGTGGCCATCCTGGTGGCCTACAACCTGGCCGGCCTGTACGGCATCGCCATCGCCGCCACCTCCATGCTGTCCATGACGGGCATCATCGTGGCGCTGGACGCCTACGGCCCCATCACCGACAACGCCGGCGGCATCGCCGAGATGTCCGGGCTGCCCGAGTCGGTGCGCGCCATCACCGATCCGCTGGACGCGGTGGGCAACACCACCAAGGCGGTGACCAAGGGCTACGCCATCGGCTCAGCCGGCCTGGCCGCGCTGGTGCTGTTCGCCGATTACACCCACGCCCTCGAGGCGGCGGGCAAGTCCCTGTCGTTCGACCTGTCCAACCACATGGTGGTGGTGGGCCTGCTGATCGGCGGCCTTATCCCCTACCTGTTCGGCGCCATGGCCATGGAAGCCGTGGGCCGCGCCGCCGGGTCGGTGGTGGTGGAAGTGCGCCGCCAGTTCCGCGACATCAAGGGCATCATGGAAGGCACCGCCAAGCCCGACTACGGCACCGCGGTGGACATGCTGACCAAGGCGGCCATCAAGGAAATGATCGTGCCGTCGCTGCTGCCGGTGTTGGTGCCCATCGTCATCGGCGTGGCCCTGGGGCCCCAGGCCCTGGGCGGCGTGCTCATGGGCTCCATCGTGACCGGTCTGTTCGTGGCCATCTCCATGACCACGGGCGGCGGCGCCTGGGACAACGCCAAGAAGTACATCGAGGACGGCCACCACGGCGGCAAGGGTTCGGAAGCCCACAAGGCGGCCGTGACCGGCGACACCGTGGGCGACCCCTACAAGGACACGGCAGGACCGGCTGTAAATCCTTTAATCAAGATCATCAACATTGTGGCACTCCTCATTGTGCCCTTGATCGTGTAAGAAAGGATTGCAGAGCGTTTCACGAGGCCCGGCGCTCCGCGCCGGTAGGGGTTGCTAACCAGCAGCACGGGGTTCGCGAAGTTCGTGAAAGCAATAAGCAAAAAGGGCGACCGAGAGGTCGCCCTTTGTTTTTTCATACGCAACTGCGAAGTGGGTTGCAAACCGGAGAATGAACACGCTACCGGCGCGGAGCGCCGGGCGTCGTGATTCTTTAGCCTCTCCGATGGATTCGATTCTTTCAGCCTTTCTGGTTCCCAAGCGTGAAATAGAAAGCAGCTCCCGTGCCCGGCTCGCCTTCCGCCCGCACCACCCCGCCATGCCGGTTGACGATGCGCGACACAATGGCGAGCCCAATCCCGGTGCCCTCGAACTCCGATTGCGTGTGCAGGCGCTGAAATGGAGTGAATAACTTGTCCGCATAGGCGGGATTGAACCCCGCTCCGTTATCGCGCACGAACAATTCCCCTTGCCCGTTTCGTCCGATTTCCATGCGCGCCTGTGGCGTCTTGGCCGTGAACTTGAACGCGTTGCCGAGCAGGTTTTCCAGCATGATGCGCAAAAGCCCCGGGTCGGCGGCCACCTGCAGGCCGGGCTGGATTTCAACCTCGATTTGCCGCCCGGCATCGGCCCGGCGCAGGTTGTCGACCACGTCGGCGGCCATGGTGCTCAGGTCCACGGCTTGCCGAGTCAAGTCGCGCATGGTCACGCCCGACAGCTTCAGCAGATCCTCGATGAGGTGGCCCATCCAGGCGCAGGCCGTCTGGATGCGCTGCAGCGGCTCGTCGATGTCCGGCTCCTTGCCGAAGGCGTGGCTGGTGAAGATCAGCCTGATGTAGCCGTCGATGGTGCGCAGCGGCGCACGCAGGTCGTGCGACACGGAGTAGGTGAAGGCCTGCAGCTCGCGGTTGGCCGTTTCGAGCTTGCGGTTCGCGTCGTCCAGCGAGGCGGTGCGTTCGCGGACGCGCTGGGCGAGGTCGGCCTCGCT
Source organism: Burkholderiales bacterium (assembly GCA_035571675.1). Lineage (GTDB taxonomy): Bacteria > Pseudomonadota > Gammaproteobacteria > Burkholderiales > SG8-39 > CAIYPG01. Next base: position 2,686 of record DATNCF010000514.1, read on the forward strand.
GCGGGCCAGGTCCTGGAACGCGGCGCTGGCGCGCAGCATGTAGTGCAGCCGCCGGCCGAGAATGGACCACACCACCGGCTTGGTGACGAAATCGGTGGCGCCGGCCTCGAAGGCGCGGTCGATGGAGTCCTCGTCGCCCAGGATGGTAAGCATGAGCACGGGAGTCTGGGCGCCGTCCTTGCGGGCGCGCAGCGCCGAGCACACCGCGAAGCCGTCCATGGTGGGCATGTTCACGTCCAGCAGCACGATGTCGGGGTGGTTCTGGTCAAAACAACTCAGGGCCTGCGGGCCGTCCTCGGCCTCGACCACGTCGAAGCCGTCGCGCTCGAGCGCCTCGCGCAGAATGATGCGCTGGACCTGCTGGTCGTCGACCACCATGGCCAGGGGCCGGCGGCTGGGGTCGCCGGGGCGGCGCGCGATCGACTCGGGCAACCTGGTCGGGTCTGACAAAGAGGGCATCCGCTGACTGAGTCCTACGACAAAGGCGCTCAATCTACCTTGCCCGAAGCCAAATGAAAACAAAAAAGTGGTTGTTACTCAAGGTGTCAGCAATTGATCGCGGAATTGACGCAACGCAATGTAATGCGCCAGCAGGGCCTTGGGGTTGGCGGCCGGATTGGCGCCGCTGGGGTTTGGCGTGACGAACACCCGGACGGCTCCTATGGTCTCGGGCTGCGGGCCGGTGTCCACGGTGCGGCGCACGCCCAAGGCCAGTTCCAGAAAAGTTTTCCAGGCGTCCTTGCCCTGGAACCAGGCGATGCGCGGCTGGTGGCGCAGCAGCTTGCGCCGCAGCAGCCGCGCGCCCTGCTCGTAGTCTTCGCGCGTCAGCTCGGCGGCCGAGCGCGTGGGGCGCTTCACGATGTCGGTGAAGCCTATGCCGTGCTCGCGGAACAGCGTCTCGATGGCGGCGCGTCCCGGAACCAGGGGCGCCGGGATGAAGCCGGCGGCGTTGAACACCGGCCAGAAACGGTTGCCGGGCCGCGCGAAGGCGAAGCCTTTCTCCACCGAATACAGCGAGGGATTGATGCCGATGGACACCAGCGCGAGGCCGGGCCGCAGGTAGTCGGGCAGGGTGGCCGGAGCGCGGGTCATGGCGCGTCCTGTGGCACGGCGCCGGCGACGGGCACGGGGTTCCGCAGGGCCTGGCGCAGGTGGGCGAGCACGCGCGGCGCGAGTTCGGCATCCAGGCAGTCGAAGCGCGCCACGTTCTGCATGGAGCGCAGCCAGGTGAGCTGGCGCTTGGCGAGCTGGCGGGTGGCGTAGATGCCCTGGGCACGCAATTCCGCGGCGCCGATGCGGCCTTCGAGGTGTTCCCAGGCCTGGCGGTAGCCCACCGAGCGCATGGACGGCAGTTGCGGCCCCAGGCGGTAGCGCAGGCGCAGCGCGCGCAGTTCTTCGACCAGTCCGGCGGCCAGCATGGCGTCGAAGCGCTCCTCGATGCGCTGGTGCAGCACGGCGCGCTGTGACGGCTCGATGGCGACGGGGATGAAATGAAATGCTGTCTCGCCGCCGGCTTCCCGCCGCGCGAAGTGGCGCGACAAGGGGATGCCGGTGCTGCGGTACACCTCCAGGGCGCGCTGGATGCGCTGGGCGTCGGTGGGTTGAAGGCGCGCGGCGGACTCGGGATCCACCTCCGCCAGTTCGGCGTGCAGGGCCGGCCAGCCGCGCCGCGCCGCCTCGGCGTCGATGGCGGCGCGCATGGCCGGATGAGCGACGGGCAGAGTGGACAGGCCCTCTCGGAGGGCCTTGAAGTACAGCATGGTGCCGCCTGCCAGCAGAGGCAGGCGCCCGCGCTCGGTCACCTGGGCGCAGGCGGCCAGGGCGTCCCCGCGGAAGCGCGCCGCCGAATAGGCTTCATCCGGGGCGAGGATGTCGATGAGGTGGTGGGGCACCGCCGCCCGTTCCGCGGCGCTGGGCTTGGCCGTGCCCACGTCCATGTCGCGGTAGACCTGCGCCGAGTCCACGCTGATGATTTCCGCGTTCAGGGCCGCGGCGAGTTCCATGGCCAGGGCGCTTTTGCCGCTGGCCGTGGGACCCATGAGCAAAATGGCGGGAGACTGCGTGGGAGACCTCGCGGCCGGTCCCCCGGCGCCTTCAGGCGCGCCCGCCTTTGGTCCGTCGCCGGTCCCGCCCGGCTTGGGGGACATCAACGTCCCCGCAGGAACAGCTTGTCCAGGTCCTGCAGGGACATCTGGTACCAGGTGGGGCGGCCGTGGTTGCACTGCCCCGAGCGCTCGGTGTCTTCCATTTCACGCAGGAGGGCGTTCATTTCCGGCACGGAGAGGGCGCGGTTGGCGCGGACCGCGCCGTGGCAGGCCATGGTGGAGAGCAGTTCGTCGCGCTGTTCTTCGGCGACGTGGGCGGCTCCGTATTCCATCATGTCGCGAAGCAGGCCGCGCGCCAGTTCCACCAGGTCGCCCCCGGCCAGCACCGAGGGCACGCTGCGCACGGCCAGGGACGTGGGCGACAACGGCGCTAGGTCGAACCCCATGGCCGCGAGCGCTTCGCGATGCTCTTCGGCGGCCGCCACTTCCAGCCGCCCGGCGCTGAACACGGCCGGCACCAGCAGCTTCTGCACCGGCACGTCGTTGCTGTCCAGGGCGCGCTTCATTTTTTCGTACACGATGCGCTCGTGCGCGGCGTGCATGTCCACCAGCACCAGCCCGGCGGCGTTCTGCGCCAGGATGTACACGCCGTGCAACTGCGCCAGCGCGAAGCCCAGCGGGTGGGCATCCGCGTGGTCCGCGGGCGGCAGCGCGGGGCGCGGCGCCGCATCGGCGAAGAA
>DATNCF010000515.1:0-2268 GCA_035571675.1 Burkholderiales bacterium
TCGAGGTTTTCCACCACGGCCTCGATCACCACGTCGGCGGTGTCGAAGCCCCCGAAGTCCAGTGTGGGCCGGATGGAACCGAGGATGGCCTGCGCCTTGGCCTCGGGCATGCGGCCGCCTTCAACCTGCTTGGCGAGCAGCTTCCTGGCCTCGTCCATGCCCAGGTCCAACGCCTTCTGCGCGATGTCCTTCATGATCACCGGCGTGCCGCGCACCGCGCTCTGGTAGGCGATGCCGCCGCCCATGATGCCCGCGCCCAGCACGGCGGCCTGCTTCACCGGCCGCGCGATCCTGGCGTACTGCTTGCCCTTTTTCTTGATGGCCTGGTCGCTGATGAATATGCCCACCATGGCGTCGGCGGCCTGGGATTTGGCCACGGTGGAGAACAGCTTGGCCTCGAGCTTCTGCGCGCCGCGCACGTCCAGCCCGGCGGCCTGCTCCAGCATGTCCACCACGCCCGACGCCGCCGGCACGAAAGGATTGGTCTTCTTCACCTCGGCGCGCGCCGCCGCGAACGCGGCCTTGAGCTGGTCGGCCGGGGTCTTGATGGCGGCGTCGCGCTGCGCGCGGCGCTCTTTCCAGCCGGCGCTCTTGTTTTTCAGCCAGTCCAGCGCCGTGGCGCGCAGCGCCTCGGGCGCGGCCACGGCATCGACGGCTCCGGCCTTGAGCGCGGCGTCGGCGCCGCGCGGGGCGCCGGAAGTGATCCAGGCCAGCGCCGCTTCGGTGCCGATGAGGCGCGACAGCCGGGCCGTGCCGGCGAAGCCGGGAATGATGCCCAGCTTGATTTCGGGCAGGCCCACCTGCGCCTTGGCCGACATGACGCGGTAGTCGGTGGCCAGGGCGCACTCGAAGCCGCCGCCCAGGGCGAAGCCATTGACGGCGGTCACGCTGGGATAGGGCAGCCCGGCCAGGGCGAAAAAGATTTCGTTGGAGGTGTTGGTCCAGGCCTCCAGCGCGGGCTGGGATTCCTGGAACAAGGCCACGAACTCGAAAATGTCGGCGCCGACAATGAACACGTCCTTGCCGCTGGTGACCAGCAGGCCCTTGATGTCCTTGGCCGCGGCCAGGGCCGTGGTCGCGGCACGCAGGTCGTCGGTGGTCTGCTTGTCGAACTTGTTGACCGAGTCGCCCTGGCGGTCGAAGCACAACTCCGCCAGATTCTCGTAACCGGCGTCTTCGATGCGCGTGACGCGAATGGATTTTCCTTCGAACAGGCTCGTCGCCATCATTAAGCTCCGTTTGGGTACTGGGAAAGGGTGCGGGCCACCGGGATCCGAGCAGCGCATTTTACCCTTCCCGCGCCCTCCACGCCCCCGCGCTTTCCAAACGATCGTTCGGTTTTCCTTACCCCTGCCCGGAGGTCGGCGCCTCGTCCACCCCCTGAACAACCATTCGCCAGAATTTCCACGATGTGGCATTTGCTGGCGCTTCGGCTTCGGCACATGCACAATCGGCAGATAGCAGCCGCACGAGTTCCTGTCCAGAATCTGGAATTCAACATAAATCACCAACGGCGCGAGGAGACATGCGTGAACTTCGAGTGGACTGAACAACAGAATGCCTTTCGCGCCCGCGTGCGCGACTTCATCGCCCGTGAACTGCCCCCGGATTTCGAGCACCTGTCGCGCGGCGGCCCCGCCTCCAGGGAGATCACGGAGTTTTCCATGTCGTTCTGCGGCAAGGCGGCCAAGGAAGGCCTGCTGGTGCCGCACTGGCCGGTGGAATGGGGCGGCGCCGGGGCCACGGCCTACGAGCACTTCATCCTGGGCGAGGAAATGTGGGCGGCCGGCGAGCCGCGCGGCGGCCAGTACATGAACGTGAACTGGATCGGCGTCACCATCCTGAAATACGGCACCGAGGAACAGAAGCGCAAATACGTGCCGCCCATGGCCGAGGGCCGCACGCTGTGGTGCCAGGGCTTTTCCGAGCCCGGCGCCGGCTCCGACCTGGCGTCGCTGCGCACCCGCGCCGAGCGCAAGGGCGACCGCTTCGTCATCAACGGCCAGAAGATCTGGACCTCCTACGCCGGCCTGGCCGAGACCTGCTTCCTGCTCACCCGCACCGGCCAGGGCAAGGGCGGCATTTCGATTTTCCTGGTGCCCATGGACACCAAGGGCATCACGGTGCGCGAAATCCCCAGCCTGGTTGGCGCCGGCGACATCCACGAAGTGTTCTTCGACAACATGGAAGTGCCCGAGTCGTACCTGTTCGGCAAGGAGGGCGAGGCCTGGTCCATCATTACCTACGCGCTGTCCAACGAGCGCGTGG
>DATNCF010000516.1:0-7975 GCA_035571675.1 Burkholderiales bacterium
GGGATTTCGATGGCCTGCACCAGCGCGCTGCCGATCAGGCTGCCGCCCTGCGCCGGGGGCGGCGCGGAAACTGGCGCCGCCGGTGGAGGGGCTGGTTTTTTCCTGAAGAAACTGAACATTGCTGCGCTTTTTAGAATCACATGTTTTTAATAACTCCTGGACGAGCGAAGTGGCGAACCATACGCGCTTTGCAGGCGCTGTCCTTCTCGCTTTCGAGGGCGGCGATGACGATCCAGTGTCGAACGTCCTGGCCGAGGCGCTCAGCTAGAGCGCCAGCGATCGCGGGGGAAAGATGCCCGCGAAGTTTGGCCGTGTAAAGGGCGTTCGGGGACAGTTTTAGGTCGCGAGTCCAATCGGCAATTGACTTGCCGGTGCCGAGGGCCGCGTCTAGCAGATTCAAAGTGGTTTGCATAGTAGGTAATACACTCATGTTGTATGGAAAACACACAACGTGTGAGTATGATACAGATCAAAAGCCATACAAGGTGTGAGGATAGGATTCAATCCTCACAAGGTGTATGGCCCTATGAAGCGCAAACCCTCCCGGAAGTCGAAACTCGTCTTTACGTTCGATGCCGTGCACGGCGAGCCGTGTCCCCGGTGTAAGTGGTGGTGGTGCTTGTGCGAGGCGATCAGCGCAGCCGCAGCCGGAGCGGAGCGGCTTGCCGCCCGCCCGGCAGCGGCAGCGCCGGGGAGGTCCGCATCATGACCCCCACGAGTAACACGGGGGTAAACAAAGTTCGAGGGCTGACGCGGGATGAGCGACTCGTTCTGGAAGGTGGGAAAGTCAAAGTCGTCTGCGCGGAGCGTCAGCAGGAGGGCGAAAGCGGGGTAATCGTTGATTACTTGCGGTTCACGGTTCGCCGGGATGCGGTGCTTGAATCGGCAGGGCCAGCGGCGAAAGGTAACGATGACGACTTGCTGACGGCCTGGCTTGCGTTTGAGGTGGCAGGCGTGTTGGGCTTCACGGTCGGCGAGGAACGCAAAGGACGCGATTTCTACGATGTGACCTGGACGGTGAATAACGAGTTCGGGAAAGAAATCGGGAGTGCCAGCGGGGGCGGGGCGAATCAGCGCGAAACGTTCTGCGTGACGCTGAAAGGCGAGGGCTGCACGTTCGCGTGCAAGGGCTGGGAGCGGCGGCTATTCGACCGGTTTGAGGGCATGCACCCGGTGATAACGCGCATCGACCTGGCGCGCGATTACCTGGCAGGGGAAGTGCTGATCGAAGAGGTAAGGCATTGCTTTTTCACAGGGGAATTCAGTTACCGCAATCGCAGGCCGAGTTATATGCAATTCGGTCGCTGGGAGCCTGAGTCGGTTTCGCATGAGAAACCGAATTCGCGAACATTTCAGGTCGGGCAGCGGGAAAGCGGGAAGTTGTTCCGGGCATACGAAAAGGGCCATCAATTCAAGATGATGGACGACCCGTGGTTGCGGCTGGAGTTGGAGCTTCGCAACGTGAATCGGATCGTGCCGTTTGAGGCGCTCATTCGGCCGGCCGATTTCTTCGCGGGCGCGTATGACTTCTGCCAGATGGTTCTGGATCAAAAGCCGGTGGCGGAAAAGATTGTCACGAGTCAGCCGGTAGGTGAGAGGTCTGTTGCGCGTGTAGCGCGCAACGTGGAAAACACCTTCGCACCGACGGTGCGTATGGTCTTCGCCGCCTTGGGCATCGACAAGGCGGGCGAGTTCTTCCAGCTGCTGGCTGTTAAGCATATTTATCGCAAGGTACCTCGGGGTCTCGCGGGGCTGTCTCACGTCGAAGTCGAGCGCGGCTTTGAAACGTGGCATGCAAATCTCAGTGCAACCGTACCGGCCGGTTGTGCGCATTCTTAACTGCCGGATTAATGGGATAACGAAATGAAGCTGCAAACGAAAATCCTGGTGACGGGTATGAAGCGTTCCAAGGGAACGCTCGAAAACGGTAACGCGTACGACTCGACGAAGTTGTACGCGATGACGGACCTTGACGACCGCAAGGGCAACGGGATGGGCCAGGCGACGGTGGAGTACGGGTTTGGCACGTCGGATGAGTACGAGAAGTTCAAGCACTTGGCGCACTTGTTCCCGATCGAGTGCGAGGCCGAGCTTGAAATCATCACCAATGGCCGTACGCAGAGCACGGTGATTACCGCGATCAAGCCGGTAGCCAAGTCAGCTCAAGGGAAGTGAGCCATGCGCTGCGTTCGGGGGTGGCTCGTGCAAGACGCGGAAAGCGGCGGCTTTCTGGCCCCGGACGGGGAGGGCGGGGTAGTGCTGGTGCGCATGCTGGCAAGTGCGGTGCCGTTCGAGCATGAGGAAGCCGCGCAAGAGGCGGTCGTAGACCACCTGGATGGCTGCGGTGTCGTGGTGCCGGTGTGGATGCCGGAAAGCGATGGTTTCGCATGCGAAAGTTGATTCGAAGAACACAAGCGGTGTCGCAGCGCTTGCGTGAATCCTTCAACCCCTGCGGCAATGAAAGGTCAATCATGAAACGCTCTCTCGCTTTGCGGCTTGCCGCAATCCTCGCTGCCGTTGCAGCCACGATCAGCCCGGCGTTCGCCGCTGTTCCGGCCGAAGTCACCACGGCTTTGACCGACATGAAGGCGGACGGTCTGGAAATCGCCGGCGTGGTGCTGGTGGCGGTCATCGCCCTGTTCGCGTTCAAGTTCATGCGCAAAGGCGTGCACTGATCGTGGCGTACCAGGTCGGGTCATCGTGCTACCCGTCCGCAGTCGCGGCGGCTTCGGCTGTCGCGTCGGCGATGGGTGGCTCGATAGTGCAGCACGGCTCGGCTGCGTACGTGATCGAGGTGGGCCCGGTCGGGTCGACTTCGATCACGTATGTCCTCAATCCCGTAGACGGTGGGGCAGCGCTGACGCTTGCCGCGCCGTATTCCGCAATCGAATGCCAGCTGCTCGATTGGCCGGATGCGTTGCAGCTGGGGTGGATGGTGGCGGCGGCGTGGATCGGCACGGTGGCAGTGCTGTTCCTGGCGCGCGCGATTAAAGGGGGCGATGATGGGCGCGACTCCTGAATTTTGGGTCATGCTGGTGGCACTGCTCGGAACTGCGTGGTTGCTATGCGCGCGGTTCTGATCGTCGTTGCGCTGGTCCTGCTGGCGCTGGGCGACGCGCACGCGATTGCCTGGAACAAAGGGACAGACTTCGCCTGGTCGCTGGGTACGGGCAACATCACGGCATTTCCGACGCCTGGCACTGGCAACGTGTGGATGGACCCGGGCACATCGCGGGCGGCTACAGCTGGCGGAAACACAGAATGGACCGGGGCGGCAAAAAAGCTGCCCTTTAATCCTTCGCCGAGTGCGAATTTCAAGGCGTCGTTCACGGCGCGGAATTTGGCGAAGAGCTTGATTTCGCCGGGCATATTGATCCCGCTGGTGGGTGGCCAGGCTCTGAGTTACCTGATGGAGCAAGCGTGCGTGCGCATTGCAGGCGGGACCATGCAGCTGGCTAACGGTAGCGCCTGGGAGGAGTGTCACTATTCGACCTTGACGCTGTACGCAACGCCTGGGTTTCAAGTGGGGTCCGCTGTTACCACCGATGCGGGGGCGAAGTGCGAGTTCGAGGTCAATCACAACTACAGCAGTTCGTACCACGGGGAGGTGACGGCGGCACACAGCCCACAGGGGCCGTATGACACGGGGTGCAACTACTATGGGCCGGGGGTGCCGTCGTCCTATTGGGGCACGTATCGCGCTTACTGGCTTTGTCCGCCGACGAACCTAAACATCCAGGTGACCTATGCGAATGTGGCGTCGCCGCCATCGTGTGGGACGCAGCAAGTCAAAGACGGCTGGCAAAACTCCACCGCGCAGGCTGCCGAAGACGCAATGACGACGAAGTTGGCCGCGTGGACTCAGTGCGATTTCTCGTACGGGTACGGGGCGTGCGGTACCTTCGGCGGCAAGAAGAGTTCGGACATCGCTGATGCGCTGATGAATGGCGGGGCCACGGTGCAGGCGGACTTGATTCCTCCGACTGTGGAGAGCCCATTGATGGAGCCGCCGACACAAACGACGTTTAGCGATCCGGCGTCGGGCAAGAGCGTGTCTACTACAGAGCAAGTGGAGAACGATTACAGCTGCCTGGTGATCTCTGGTGGCCAGGCCATTACCTGCTCGCAGGCGAAAAAGACAACGTCGACAACGGCGACGACGACGAACCCAAACGGCACTGGGACGGTGACGACGACTGCCACAACGGTGGTCAACAAAGGCACAACGCCGTCGCAGGACGTGAAGTGCCAGGCGGGTACCTTGGGGTGTGCGGAGATTGGTGTTGCGCCAGCGGCTGAGGCGATTCCGACGCAGAGTATCGCGCTGTCTATGACGGAAGACGCGGGCTGGAACCTGGCGACGGCGGCGTGCCCGGCACCGCACGCGATCACAGTGATGGGGCACTCGTACCAGTTCGGCTTGCAGGGCATGTGCGACTTCGCAAGCGGGATACGCCCGATGGTGGTTGCGATGGCGTATCTGTCCGGCGCGGTGCTGTTCTTTGGCCTGGCCAGGCGGGGGTAAAAGCATGCCTACATTTGCGGCGTTGTTGATGGGCCTGGCCTGGCCGATGGTGGCGCGTGTTCTAGTCTCCCTTGGCCTGGGCGTTATCACGTACACGGGGGCGAGTGCGCTTTTGAGCGCTGCAGTCAGTGCGGCAAAAGCCAGTTTTAGCGGTATGACTCCGGACGTGCTGCAGCTGCTGGCGCTCGCCGGGTTCTTCCAGTCGTGCGCCATCATGGTCGGGGCTCTGGCGGGTGGCCTGGCGCTGATGACGTTTAAGCGGCTTGGCCTGATCTCGGGGACCTGACCATGCTGACGATCATCACGGCGACGCCTGGCGGCGGCAAGACGTGCGCGATGGTGTCGTTCATCATGAATGAGCTCGCCGGGCGTCCGCTTTATGCTGACGGGATTGACGGGCTGACGCTGGAGCATGTTCCGGTTGATGTGCGGGAGTGGCACGAGGTAGTGCCGAAGGGGATCGGAGCGGTGGTGTGCGTGGACGAGGGGCAGCGTCGCTGGCGTCCTCGTGGGCCAGGCCAAAAGGTGCCGCCTGCAATTGAAGCGCTCGAGACTCATCGTCATGACGGGCTGGATTTTTTCATCACGACTCAACACCCGAAGCTGCTTGATGGCAACGTTAAGAATCTTTGCGGTCGTCACATCCACATTCGCGATCTGGGTATCCTGGGCCGCTGGTGGTACGAATGGCCAGAGGCGGCCGAGCCTTCAGCGTGGCGGTCGGCGCCGATCAAAAAGCGATATCGGCTGGACCGTGCAGCGTTCAGCAAATACAAGTCGGCGTCGCTGCACGTTAAGCCGCTGCGCTCGTTCCCACGGGTGCTGCTGGTGTTCCTTGCGGCCATGGTTGCGCTCGTGGTGCTGGGGTTCATGTCCTACCGGAGCATCCAAAAGCGCTTGACCAGGGACGAGTCTGGCGGGGCGCAGGCTGCGTCAATGTCGGTCGGGCCTGGTCCTGCAATGTCGGCGGGTCGCGCGGCTGGTGGCGGGCTTCGTATGCCGGCGTACCTGACGGACCGCAAAGCCTTCAATCCTCGGTTCACTGGTCAGCCGGAGTCGGCGCCTGCGTACGATGAAATTCGGCGTGTGGTGGTGTTCCCGCAAGTGGTCGGGGGCTACTGTCGCGGCGACGAGTGTCATTGCATCACGCAACAGGGCACGGATGCGGGGCTTACCTGGGGTGACTGCCAAGGCTGGCTTAAGTCGCCTGCGTTCAATCCGTATCGTGTGCCGGTGGATGATAGGGCGCAGCCGACAGATAGTGTTGAGCGGGCGAGGGGAAGGCGAGAGGGGTAGTTCCCGCCGTCGCAGCGCGACGGCGGCGAGGCTCATACAGTACTGTATGGGTTTCGCGTGCGAAAGGAAAAGCCGCCTGGTGGGCGGCTTTGTCGTTTGGGGAGTGGGGCGGGTGTCAGCCGGCGGCCAACCGTGCGTCGATCAAGGCGGTTATGCAGGCGGCGGGGGAATCCGCGCCGGTCATTTCGCAGAGGGTAAGCAGCTTTTGAAAGTACTCAACGGGCAGGCTGGGGCAAAAGGAGGTAGCTGGCGCGTCGTCGTTGGGGGGCGCGGCGGGCTGGACAGCCTTGAACGTGGCATCCCGAGTCTTGACGAGGGCAGGCGGCGTGCTGGGGGCCGGGGAGCGCAGTTTCAGCAGTGCATCGCGGGCAATCTGGCGGTTCATGTTGCCTTCGTGGGCGATGCGCAGCATGCGCGTCATAGTGGGGGCGGCGGCGGGGTTGCTGACGGGCGTTTCTGCAATTTGGCGAAGCAGTATCAGGGTTTCGAGGTCGGTGACTATGCCGCGATCCATCAAGTCGGCGACGGCAGGGGGGCACTTGCTGGAAGTCACGGACAGGTGTTTGCTGACCCATGCGGGAGATTTATTCAGGATCGTGGCGACCTTCCTGGCGTTGTCGTAGATCGCCATCATCGTGCGCACGGCGCGTGCTGTGTCGGCAAGTGTCATTTGTTCGCGCTGGATGTTCTCGGCGATCTCCATTTCATAGGACCGGGCCTCGTCGGTGTCGGTGACGAGGGCGGGGATGTGGTCGAGGCCGGCGAGTTTGCAAGCGGCCAGGCGTCGGCGACCCGCGATCACGATCCAGCGATCAGGGGTAACGATGCCGGCCGCGTCGGCCTCGGGGCGCACCACGATGGGCTGCAACAGGCCGTGTTGGCTGATGGACGCGGCGAGCTGCGACAAGGATTCTTTGTCGTGGCCGTTTTGTTGGCGCACATATGAAACGGCGGAAATGGTGGCGATCGGGAGCATTTGAACTGCGATGGAAGACATACGTTTCTCCTGCGAAACAATGTGCGCTGAGGCTCGGCGCGGTAGGTGCCTCGGAGTGCCAGTTAGGACTGGCCTGGCGGGGCAGGGCTGCCCCACCCCTCATAAGCGACATGGCTTTCGTTGATGGCTGGCTGTCAATGGGACCGTGGAATAAATGGAGGGGACCCGCTCGCGGGGAGGGGGCCGTTTATGCCGCGAAAGCCCATTGATAGACGGACAGCAACGGAAGACCCTCGCCCCCAAAAAAGGGGAGGGGATCGAGTGAGGAAACGCAAACGGCTGTTGCGAAAAGGATTGGTAGTCGCCGTAGGCGATTGAGACTGGAACAGGCTCAACCCGCAGGGCAAAAGCCTGGTGCGCCTTTAGGCGCATTCGCCGAGCGGCAATAAGAGAAAGAAGAATTGCGGGGTAGGGATGCGGTATGGATATGCGCGGGTATCGACCGTCGAACAAGAAACGCGCATGCAGTTGGACGCGCTGGAAAGGGTTGGGGTCGATAAGGTATTCAGCGAGAAAGTAAGCGCGGTCGGAAAACGGCCGGAGCTGGCCAGGCTGCTGTCCGTCGTGAAGGAGGGCGATGAGGTGGTCGTCTACAAGCTGGATAGGTTGGCGCGCAGTCTGAAGCACTTGCTGGAAATCGTGGAGCGGCTCGAGTGCGCGGGATGCGGGCTGCGTAGCGTGACGGAAGCGATCGACACGCGGAGCTTGGCGGGTCGAATGATGTTGCAGGTGCTCGGAGCAATGGCCGAGTTCGAGCGAGGGCTTATCTGCGAGCGGGTGACGGCGGGAGTTCGAGCGGCCAAAGCGCGAGGGGTGACGTTGGGCAGGCCGCGAGTGCTTTCGCGAGAGGCGGAGCGCGAAATGGTGGAGTTGATGGAGCGCGAACGGCTGAGCTACGCGGAAGTCGGGGCGTTGTACGGCGTGTCAGCGTTCGTGGTGAATAACGCGGTACAGCGGGTGCGACGAGCGCGGGGCGACCCCCTGAAGTTTCGCAGGAGAAAGGCAGGGGAATAGGCTGGTGTTTAAACTTCACGATTCTATGAAACGACCCAAGCACAGCATCTTCTGGAGAATTTCGCTGCTCTGGCCCCTCTGGTTTGTGCAGCCTGGCCTCGCGCAAACCGCGCAGCGGGTCGAGCAATTCAAACTCGACAACG
>DATNCF010000517.1:0-4689 GCA_035571675.1 Burkholderiales bacterium
CCGCCGTGCAGCAGGCCCATGGCCACGTTGGCCATGTGCTGGGGCCAGCCGGGCAGTTGCGTGACCAGGCCGCCTTTCTCTTCGCGCACCGACAGGCCGAGGAACGCGAAGTAAGGAACCGCGCGCATGATGGGCGAAAAATCGTGGGCCTCGCGCGCGCGCTTCACCAGCTCCGGAAAAGGCTCGCTGAGCGGCGCCGCCGGCACGTTGCGCAGTTGCACGTTCTCGTCATCGCCGGCCACGGTCTCGCCGCCGCTGCGGTCCACCTGGAAGGCACAGGCCGAGCGCGCGATGACGTCATCGCGCTTGGCGGGATGGTAGGCGATGCCGTTCACGAAGGCCACGAAGCGGGTCACGCGGTAGCAGGTGCAGTCCACCCGGATGGGCTCGCCGCGGGTGGAGGGCTTGAGGTAGTCGATGCGCAGGTCCATGGTGCCGCCCGGCCGGCCGCCCGAATGCACCCCCGCCAGGCAGGCCAGGCCCGAACCATGGTCGAGCAGCGAAGTCACCACCCCGCCCATGAAGGCCCCGGTCTCGGGATCGCCCACCAGTTCCTCGCGCCAGTCCACTTCCAGCGATGCGCCGTTCCGCTCCAGCGCCACCATTCGCGTGCGCAGCGCCTGATGCGCGGGAATGCGCGTGCCGTGCCAGAGAATCATCCGGGGATCCCGGTGCATGTCCGGGGGAACAGGGAAGGGAACTCCCGGTATGGCGACTTTATCCAACATGTACTCCAATCCGAACACGGCACATGGCGCACTTCCAGCCGTGGTCAAATGATTGTACCCTGCCGACCTTGGCCGCTTTTCTTTGGCCGCGATCACATTACAAGGAACATTCATGGGCACCACAACCACGGCATCCGGCCTGCAATACGAAGACCTCGAAGTCGGCGGCGGAACCGAAGCCTCAAAGGGAAACAACGTGTCGGTGCATTACACCGGCTGGCTGACCAACGGCACCAAGTTCGATTCAAGCAAGGATCGCGGTGACCCGTTCAGCTTTCGCCTGGGCGCCGGGCAGGTCATCTCCGGCTGGGACGAGGGCGTGGCCGGCATGAAGGTGGGCGGCAAGCGCAAGCTGACCATTCCGCCGAACCTGGGATATGGCGCGCGCGGCGCGGGCGGTGTTATCCCACCGAATGCCACGTTGGTCTTTGAAGTGGAATTGCTGGGCGTCTGAGCTCAGCGCGCCACTCCCCTCTCCTGGGGAGAGGGGCCGGGGGAGAGGGAAGCCCCAGAAGGTTATTTCCGTCTACTTGAGCGCCTTGTAGCGAATGCGCCTGGGCTTGGCGGCTTCGGCTCCCAACCGCTTTACCTTGTCCTCTTCATATTCGTGGTAGTTGCCGTTGAAGAAGACGGCTTTCGAATCCCCTTCGAAGGCCAGGATGTGAGTTGCGATACGGTCCAGGAACCAGCGGTCGTGGGAAATTACCAGCACGCAGCCGGCAAATTCCAACAAAGCATCTTCCAACGCTCTCAGCGTTTCCACGTCCAAGTCATTTGAAGGTTCGTCCAGCAGCAGCACATTGCCGCCTTCGATCAGCGTCTTGGCCATGTGCAGCCGGCCGCGCTCGCCGCCCGATAGCTGGGCCACTTTCTTGGCCTGGTCGGTGCCCTTGAAATTGAAGCGGCCCACGTAGGCGCGCGCCGGCATTTCGAACTTGCCCACTTTGAGCATGTCCGAACCGCCGGAAATGAAGTCGAACACCGTCTTGTCGCCTTCCAGCGAGTCGCGCGACTGGTCGACGAAGGCCAGCTTCACGGTCGGGCCGATGACCACTTCGCCGGAATCGGGTTTTTCGCGGCCCGAGATCATGCGGAACAGCGTGGACTTGCCCGCGCCGTTGGGACCGATGATGCCCACGATGGCGCCGGCCGGCACCTTGAACGACAGGTCGTCAATGAGCAGCCGGTCGCCGTAGCCCTTGGACACGCCCTTGAACTCGATGACGTTGTCGCCCAGGCGGTCGGCCACGGGGATGAAGATTTCCTGGGTCTCGTTGCGCTTCTGATAGTCGTAGGAGGACAGCTCCTCGAAGCGCGCCAGGCGCGCCTTGGATTTGGCCTGGCGCCCCTTGGGGTTCTGGCGCACCCACTCCAGTTCCTTCTTGATGGTCTTCTGCCGCGCCGATTCGCTCGACTCCTCCTGGGCCAGGCGGGCTTCCTTCTGTTCCAGCCACGAGCTGTAGTTGCCCTGCCAGGGAATGCCGGTGCCGCGGTCCAGCTCGAGTATCCATTGCGCGGCGTTGTCCAGGAAGTAGCGGTCGTGGGTCACGGCCACCACGGTGCCGGGAAATTTCTGCAGGAACTGCTCCAACCATTCCACGCTCTCGGCGTCGAGATGGTTAGTGGGCTCGTCGAGCAGCAGGATGTCGGGCTTGGACAAGAGCAGCCGGCACAGCGCCACGCGGCGCTTCTCGCCGCCGGACAGCGGCGCGATCTTGGCGTCCCAAGGCGGCAGGCGCAGCGCGTCGGCGGCGATTTCGAGTTGATGTTCGGTGTTGTCGCCCGAGGCCGCGGCAATGACGGCTTCGAGTTCGGCCTGCTCGGCGGCGAGCTTGTCGAAATCCGCGTTCTCTTCGGCGTAGGCGGCGTACACCTCCTCCAGCCGCTTCTTGGCCGTGAACACCTCGCCCAGCCCCTCCTCCACCGACTCGCGCACGCTCTTGTCCGCGTCGAGTTGCGGCTCCTGGGACAGGTAGCCGATTCGCATGTTGGGCATGGGCACGACTTCGCCGTCGAAGTCCTTGTCCTCGCCCGCCATGATCTTGAGCAGGCTGGACTTGCCCGAGCCGTTCAGGCCCAGGACGCCGATTTTTGCGCCTGGGAAGAAGTTGAGGGAGATGTTTTTGAGGATGGTGCGCTTGGGGGGAACGACTTTGGCCACCCGGCGCATGGTGTAGACGTATTGGGCCATGGGAACTGTGCTGGATTTGCTCTACGAGGGGGAAGGTCGCATTTTACTCGTTGATTGGGATTGGTTCTTTGCTGTGCCGGTACCTGGCAAGTTTTAGGCGCCTGGTTTCGCCCTGCTGGGCGAGGTACTTTCTTTTGCTTCGCCAAAAGAAAGTACCCAAAGAAAAGGCGACCCCGGTTCGTTGGTCGGGCTGCGCCCGACTCCCCTGCGCTGCTCGCCTGCCCCGGCGGCTGCGCAACTCGGGAGCTAAAGCTCCCTCAGACAGTGCTCGCCGAAACCCCGGGGCAGGCTGTGCTGCTCGGCAACTCTCAAGGGGCCCAAAGGCAAAGCAATCCGAGTGCGAGCAAGAGTGCCTGCGTTTAACTCGGCACTAGGTTTTGACTCTGGTCCCCTTCGGGGGCGCCGAGGAGCGCAGGGGTGGCGGGAGTTGTCCGGCGCGTTTGTCTGAGCGCAGCGAGTTTACGCGCCGGCCCGCCATCCCGAGCACCGCAGGGCAGTCACGAAGTGACCGCCCCCGCAGGGTCGCCTTTTCTTTGGATACTTTCTTTTGGCGAAGCAAAAGAAAGTATCTCGCCCAGCAGGGCGAAACCCGACGCCAAATCAGGGCAAAAAAGCTACCCTCGCGCACCCTCAAGAATCGCCATGGTCACCCGCGACACGCACACCAACTTCCCCTCCTCGTTCACAATCCTCACATCCCACACATGCGTGGTCCGCCCAATATGCAAAGGCCGCGCCGTCCCCGTAACCCACCCGCTCTTCACCCCCCGGATGTGATTGGCATTCAACTCCAACCCCACGCATGAATGCGTCTCGGGATTGATCACCATGGCCGAGGCAAAGGAGGCCAGCGTCTCGGCCAGCACGCACGACGCCCCGCCATGCAGAATCCCGTACGGCTGGTGCGTCCGTGAATCCACCGGAATGCGGCCCTTCACGTAGTCCTCGCCGCGCTCGGTGATTTCCAGCCCGATGGTCTCGTTCAGGCCGCTGCGGTTCTTGAGATTTGCCTTTTCCAGCGAGAAGTCGCCAAACCACAATGCCATCGTTGTCTCCGCGGTGTTTGATCACCGGCCATTATCCGCGCTTTCCCGCATGCATTAAAATGCGGGACGCGTCCGGCTCCCGGCCGCCCCTTCTCTCGCGAGTCCTCATGGCCTACAACACCCTCGACTGGAAAGTCGACGCCGGCGTTCTGCTGCTCACGCTGAATCGGCCCGACCAACTCAACGCCTTCACCGTGGAAATGGCCAACGAGTTGGTGGACGCCTTCACCCGCGTCAACGCCGACCCCTCCGTGTCCGCCGTGGTGGTCACGGGCGCCGGGCGCGCCTTCTGCGCCGGCATGGACCTGTCGGCGAGCGGCAATGTGTTCGGCCTGGACGAGTCGCAGCAGCCCACGCTGCGCGACATGCGCGAACGCCTCGACGACGAGGCCATTTTCCGCGGCGTGCGCGACACCGGCGGGCGGGTGACGCTGGCCATTTACGATTGCACCAAGCCGGTAATCGCGGCGATCAACGGCCCAGGCGTGGGCATCGGCGCCACCATGACCCTGGCCATGGACGTGCGCCTCATGTCGGAGAAGGCGAGGCTCGGTTTCGTGTTCGGCCGCATCGGCATCACCCCCGAGGCCTGCTCGACCTGGTTCCTGCCGCGCCTCGTGGGCACGCAGCAGGCGCTGGACTGGTTCTACCGCGCCGACCTGATCGAGCCCGAGGAGGCGAAAGCCGGCGGCCTGGTGAAGGCCGTGTACGCGCCCGACAAGTT
>DATNCF010000518.1:0-3910 GCA_035571675.1 Burkholderiales bacterium
AATCCGTTCAAGATCTCCGCCATGGTGCTCGTGGCGGGCACGCTGTCGTTGCCTGTTCTTGCCGCCGAGCGCGGCACCGGCATGGGCAGCGCCGGTTCCTCGCCCAACGCCAATTGCAGCACCATGAAGGGCGCGGAGCGCGACCGGTGCATCCAGGAAGGCCAGTCGGGCAAGTCCGCCTCGCGAGCCTATGACCCCAGCGTGCGCATGCACGGCGATTCCAAGCCCGGCGGCGAAAACGCCACCGACATGGGCAAGGGCAAGAGCGGCGCGAGGCCCAGTGACACCATAAAGCCAGCGGACACAATGAAACGCTGAGCGACGGGCCGCCCAGGTCAGCGGGCGGCTCGAACCCGTTCGCGGTATGCTGCACCCCCAGTCCATACAGGGGGGATTCTCGCCATGACCGACGAACTGAAAGTGGAACGCCACGGCCACGTGGCCGTGCTCACCCTCAACCGGCCCGAGTCGCTGAACGCCCTCACCAAGAGCATGACCGAGGCCATGCGCGAGGAATGCGACCGCATGAACGACGATCCCGACGTGCGCGCCGTGGTCATCACCGGCGCGGGGCGCGGCTTCTGCTCGGGCTTCGACATCAAGAAGGGCGACCTCGCCGATCCGCGGCGCCTGGCCGCCTACAGCGTGCTCGATTTCGCGCAGCATCGCCTCGCGCGGCTGCGCACCTTCGCCAAGCCCACCATCGCCGCGGTGAACGGCGTGGCGGTGGGCGGAGGGCTGGGCCTCGCGCTTGCTTGCGACATCCGGATTTGCTCCACCGCGGCCAAGTTCTCCACCCAGTTCGCCAATATCGGCATGCCGGTGCAGGATGCCGTGGGCGCTTTCCTGCCGCAGATCATCGGCCTGCCCAAGGCCATCGAGCTGATCTACACCGCGCGCATGGTGGACGCGGCCGAGGCGCTGGACCTCGATCTCGTCACCCACGTGGCCGAGCCGGAGGACCTCATGGAGCTTGCCTTGGCCATCGCCGGCCAGATCGCCAATGGCCCGCCGCTGGCGCTGGCCATGTCCAAGCAGGTGGTGTACCGCAGCATCGGCAAGACCGTGGACGAGCAGCTTGCCTACCAGAACCTGGGGTCCTATGTGAATGCCGCGTTTGCCGCCCATGACGTCACCGAGGCGGTGACGGCTTTCCGGGAAAAGCGCAAACCCAAGTTCCGCGGTCCCTGAACACGGACCCGGTGCGAAGACGCCTGCGAAGAGGTTGCCTCAGGCGACCGCGCGTGTCGGTGCTTGCGCGGGGTCGGGCCTGCTTGCCTTGGGCGGGGCGGGACGCGGCGCCGCCCGCCATTCGCGGCTGGGTTTCAACGCCTCGCGCATTTCCTGCAGATCGTTGCGCCAGGGAAAGAGGGCTTGGCGGCGGCTTTCGAACAATCGGATTCGCATGATTACCTCCGGGCGGATCAGTGTGCCACGCCGTTTTTTACCGAAGCGTGCTCGGGGCCGATGCCATTCGTCTCTCCCGCCGCCACAATGGTGGCTTGGGCTTCGGCAGCGAGTCCCGACGCGCCACATATAACAGTATAGGAATAAATCTCTCTATAGCGGAAGCTCGAAAGCGGCGTAGCGCTTCCGCGACAACAACGCTAATGAAAAATTCAAGGCGTCACCCCGGGTGTTGACCGGCGCGGCGGCCTTTGAGCAAGCGGTGCCGCCCCGTATAGGTGCACGCCAGCATGCCCAGGCTGAGCGTCCAGAACACCGGGCCCATGCCGAGGGCCGTGCTCACTGCCCCGAACAGCAGCGGAGTGACCGCCTGCATCACCGAGGCCAGCAGCGACCACAGGGCCAGCACCTCGCCCTCGCGTCCTTCGGGCGCCACGTCGAAAAGCAGCGCCTGCGACACCGGGTTACACGTCCCCAGCGCGGCCCCGAGCCAGGCGGCGGCCAGCACCAGCGGCACAAGGCTGTGCAGGAAGGGCAGCGCGGCCATGCCGAATACGCTGGCCAGCAGCGAGCCCACCAGCACCTGCCAGGCGGTGAAGCGGCGCATCAGCGCCGGCAGCATCAGCCGCGACAGCATGGCGGCTATGGGAAAGCTGCCCGTGAGCACGCCGGTGTGGAAGGCATTCAGCCCCACCGAAACGCCGTACAGCGGCAGCAGGAAGAGCACGGTCTGCCACACGCCCAGGCTGATGGTCGAGAAAATGTAGATGACTCGCAGTTCGGGGTCGCGCAGCAGCGCGAACGCGCTGCCGCTGGAACGCTGGCTCGGGGGACGTGGCGCCACCATGGGCAGGCGGTGGGCGGCGATGGCGACCATGGGCGCGAGCGGCGCCAGCACCATTAGGAGAAAGGCGACGCCGTAGCCGACCTCGTCGATGACGAATCCGCTCACCAGCGGCGCGCAGAAACTGGCCGCCGACACGCCCAGCGCCGCCAGGCTGAAATTGCGCACCCGCTGTTCGCGGCCGCCGATGCGGCCCAGGGCGAGCTGCTGCGCAATGTAGTAGACGTTGTAGAACATGCCCACCACTGTGGCGATGCCGAACAGCGCCGGAATGCTGTCGCTCGCAAAGAAGATGGCGGCGCCGATGACCATGCCCGCGCAACTGATCAGCATGGGCAGGCGCGTCCCGGCGCTGTCCAGCCAGCGTGCGAGGAAGGCCGAAACCGGAATGCTCACGGCGCCGAACAGGGCGATCAGCGCGCCCACCGTGGCCTCGGAGGCCGAAATGTGCACGGCGTACAGCGTCAGGCAGAAGCGCACGCCCATGAAGGCGAACTGGTTGATGCTGCTCAGGCCGATGAGCAGGTACAGCGGCAGGTCGGACTTGGGGGCTTGCCGTGGTTCCAAGTCGTCGAGGGCTGTGAGTTACGGGTGTATGATTTTTTACGCCTTTACCCGTCCAATGCTGGGGCAGGGCGGATGGCGGATCACCGCCGAAGAAGACGCCGCATGTTAGCACGCTGCGGCTCCCGCACTATGCGGGAGATGGGTCTGGTGAAGCTTCAGGCCGCCAGCCGGTAGAACTCCACCGCGTTGTCGCAGGTGATCATGCGCTTCTTGTTCTCGGGCAGGTAGCCGAACTGCTCCTCGATGTACTTGCCCGACTCGGGCCACACGCCGTCGCCGTGCGGGAAATCCGAGCCCCACATCAGCGTCTCGGCGCCGATCATGTCCACCAGCTTGCTGCCCACGCGCTCGTACTGGAAGGAGGCGCGGCACTGGCGGCGCCAGTACTCGCTGGGCTTCATTTTCAGCCCGAAGCTGCGGTAGGAGTTGAGCTCGTCGTAGAGGAAATCCATGCGGTCCAGCGCATACGGCAGCCAGCCGATGCCGCTTTCGGCGAAGGCCACGCGGATGTTGGGATAGCGCTCCAGCACCGTGCCCGCCAGCAGGCTGGCGAAAATGTTGAACAGGTTAATCTGGAACAGCGACTGCGCCACGAAGGTGGCGTTGGGGCGCAGCGCGCCGGCATTCTCCAGCACGCCGCGCGCCATCACCGGGAAGGCGTGGAAGTGGATGGGCAGGTCCACCTCGGCCACCGCCTTCCACAACGGCTCCCAGTGCGGGTCCCACATGGGCTTGGTGTCCCACTGGCAGGGGATTTCCAGGCCCTTGATGCCGAGCCTGGCCACGCGGTGCACCTCCTGCACGGCCTCCTCGATGGAGTAGGTGGGAATGCAGGCCAGGCCGATGTGCCGGTCGGGATAATGCGAGCAGAAGTCCTTCAGCCAGGTGTTGTAGATCTTCATCATGGCACCGGCGACTTCGTCGTCGTTGAGGGTGGTGGCCACGGCCAGCACGCCGTAGATCACCTCGGCGTCCACGCCGTCGCGCTCCATTTCCTTGATGCGCAGGTGCGGGTCGCCCACGCGGTTGATGCCCTTGGCGCCGTCGTCGTAGATGCCGGTGGTGGCCATGACGTCGAAGCGATGCTGCATG
>DATNCF010000519.1:0-2104 GCA_035571675.1 Burkholderiales bacterium
GGGCAGGCCAAAGGCCTTGCTCACCAGCACGGCGAAGGACAGCGAGCCGATGAGATAGGCAACGATCACGAACACCAGCGTGGTCACCAGCACGATCAATGCGCCCTGCTCCATTGGCAGTGAGCACCCCTGTTAGAATGAACAGCCCATTTTAACGACTCGGCAGGAGCGGCGACAATCGCTATGGACATGGTGTTTATCCGCGAGCTGAAGTTGGATGCCTTTATCGGCATCTACAAGTACGAGAAAGCGGTGCGCCAGACCATCGAGCTTGACCTGGAAATCGGCCTGCCGGGTGACGCGGTGTTCACCACGCACAAGGTGCGGGATACGGTGGATTATGCGAAGGTGGTGGAGAGGATTCGCGCCTTGCTAGCGGATGAGCATTTTGGGTTGGTGGAGGTGTTGGCGGATCGGGTGGCGAAGTTGCTGTTGGATGAGTTTCATACGCCGCGGGTGCGGGTGGCGGTGACTAAGCTTGGGATTTTGCGGGAGGCTAGGAAGGTGGGTGCTGTTGTGGAGCGCACCCGGGCGGTTTAGACGCCGGTTTCGCCCTGCTGGGCGAGTTACCTTCTTTTGCTTCGCCAAAAGAAGGTAACCGAAGACAACGAAGTTGCAGCGAAGACGCACATTGCGCGAAGCGCAATGTATGTCGTAGCTAAAAGGCGACCCTACGGGAGCGGTCGCTACGCGACTCCCCTGCGGTGCTCGGAGCGACGGGCCGGCGCGTAAACTCGGTCGCTGCGCTCCCTCAGACAACGCGCCGGACTTCTCCCGCCGCCCCTGTGCTCCTCGGCGCCCCCGAAGGGAATGAAAAACCAGCGCCGTGCGGGCCTTATTTCCCCTCTTTCTTTTATCCTCTTGGATGATGTTTTTCGTGCAGTTGCTTCAGACGTTCTCTGGCTACGTGGGTGTAAATCTGCGTGGTGGAGATGTCGGCGTGGCCGAGCAGAAGCTGCACTACCCTCAAGTCGGCGCCGTGGTTGAGCAGGTGCGTGGCGAAGGCGTGGCGCAGGGTGTGGGGGGACAGGGCCTTGCCTGGAATGGCGCTGGCCGCGTGGCGGCGGATGAGGTGCCAGAAGGCCTGGCGGGTCATGGCGTCGCCGCGGGTGGTCACGAACAGGTAGTCGCTCACCCGCCCAGCCAGCAGTTCGGGCCGCGCCGATTCGGTGTAGCGCCGCATCCATTCCAGCGCTTCCTCGCCGAGCGGCACCAGGCGCTCCTTGGAGCCCTTGCCCATGACCCGGACCACGCCCATGTCCTGGCTCACCGAAGTCAACGCCAGGGTCACCAGTTCGGAGACGCGCAGGCCGCAGGCGTACAGGACTTCCAGCATGGCGCGGTCGCGCAGGCCCAGGACGGTGTCCACGTCGGGCGCGGCCAGCAGCGCCTCGACGTCGGCCTCCGACAGCGTCTTGGGCAGGCGCGGCGGTTTCTTGGGCGCGTCCTGGTGCAGCGTGGGGTCGGCTTCGAGGCGGCCGCTTCTCAGCACGAACTGGTAGAAGCGGCGCAGGCTGGAGAGGATGCGCGCCTGGGTGGTGGCGCGAATGCCGCGTTCGGAGCGCGGCGCCGTGCCCGGCCCGCGCGCGTGTTTGCCGAGGTCGGCGAAGTAGTCGGAGAGTTCGGGCCCGGTCACGGCGATCAACTGCGCGCCACGGCCGCCCAGCCATTGCGCGAACAGGTTGAGGTCGCGCCGGTAGGCCTCGATGGTGTTTTTCGACAGACCGTCCTCCAGCCACAGCGTGTCGCAGAACTCGTCGATCAGCGCTTGATCAGCCTCGGCGGCCATCTCTCCCCCGCGCTGCTTAGGCGCTCAGTGCGCAAACAGGCTGCCGATGTCCTTGAAGGCCTTGAATTCCAGCGCGTTGCCGCTTGGATCGAGAAAGAACAGCGTGGCCTGCTCGCCCACTTCGCCCTTGAAGCGCACGTGCGGCTCGATGACGAACTGCACGCCGGCCTTGCGCAGCCGCTCGGCGAGCACATCCCACTCGGCCATGGACAGCACCACGCCGAAATGGCGCACCGGCACGTTGTCGCCGTCCACGGCGCTGGTGGCATTGCGTCCGGTCTCCTGGGGCGCGAGATGCGCCACGATCTGGTGGCC
>DATNCF010000520.1:0-18988 GCA_035571675.1 Burkholderiales bacterium
CCTTCGGGACTTTCTACGGGCCCAACATCACACCGCATCCGAAGGCCGGCATCGGCGCCTGGACGGAGGCCGACTTCGTGCGCGCCGTGCGCCAGGGCGTGGGTCCCGACGGCCGGCACCTTTATCCGGCCTTCCCCTATCCCTCGTTCACGCGCATCACCGACGGCGACCTGCACGACCTGTGGGCCTACCTGCGCAGCCTGCCGCCCAATGCCACCCCCAACCGCGCGCACGAGCTGAAATTCCCCTTCCAGTGGCGCATCCTGCTCGCACCCTGGAAATGGCTGTTCTTCAAGCCCGGCGCCTTCGTGACCGATCCCAAGGCCGGCGCCCAGGTAAACCGCGGCGCCTACCTCGTGAATGCCCTCGGGCATTGCGGCGAGTGCCACACCGAGCGCAACGCCTTCGGCGCGGTGAAGGCCGACCGCTTCCTGGCCGGCGCGGGCACCAAGGAAGGCGCGCCCAACATCACGCCCGCCAACCTGAAATGGAGCGATGCCGAACTGAAGGAGTTCTTCCTCACCGGCATGACGCCCGACTTCGACTCGGCCGACGCCACGATGAGCGAGGTGATCCAGAACACCACCAGCCAACTCACGCCCCAGGACCTGGATTCGCTGATGGCTTACCTGCGGCGGATTCCCGCCCTTCCGAATAAGAAATAATGCGCCAAAATTGACATCAGATGTTTGATGCGATAGCATCTGATGCATGCGAACCACTCTCGACATCGCGGATGACGTGCTCCAGGCAGCCAAGGAGCTTGCCAAGCACCGCAAGAAAACCGTCGGCGAAGTGCTGTCGCAACTCGCCCGGCAAGGCTTGAACCCGCCCTTGCCGCCGGCCGCAAAGGAACCGAAAGCGCATTACGGTCTGCGGCCATTCCCCAAGCGAGGAGGCATTGTCACTAACGAGTTGATCGACCGGCTGCGCAAAGACGATTCCTACTGATGCGCGCGCTTCTTGACGTCAACGTCTTGATCGCGCTATTGGACTCTGACCACGCATCGCATCAGCGTGCACTGGAATGGTTCGACGATCATGGGCGGGAAGGCTGGTGCTCCTGCCCTATCACGCAGAATGGATGCGTTCGAATCATGTCGCATCCGGGCTACCCGAACGCGCTTCCTGCGGCGGCTGTAATTGAACGGCTTGCCGAGGCCAGCGAAAGCAGATATCACCAGTTCTGGCCAGATGACATCAGTGTCCTGGACGCCCGCCTGTTCGACTTCCGGCGCATCCTGGGGCCACGGCAACTGACCGACATTTACCTTCTTGCGCTGGCAGTCCGAAACAAGGGGCGCTTGGTGACGTTCGATTCAAGCATCGTCCTCGACCCCGTCAGGGGTGCCGGTAAGAGCAACCTGCTCATCCTGTAAGCGGCAAGCCTGCGGGCTAGATTTTCTTCGCCAACTCGGCTGCTCGGCCAATATAGCTCGCCGGCGTCATGGCCAGCAGCCGCTGCTTGTCCGCGTCCGGAATCGCGAGGGCCGAGATGAAGGTGCGCATGGCCGCTGCGTCCAGGCGCTTGCCGCGCGTGAGCTCCTTCAACTGCTCGTAGGGATTGGGCAGGCCGTGGCGGCGCATGACGGTCTGCACCGCCTCGCCCAGCACTTCCCAGTTGCCGTCCAGGTCGGCGGCGAGCCGCGCCGGATCGGCTTCGAGTTTGGCGAGACCGCGCAGGCAGGCCTTCCAGGCGAGCAGGGTGTGCCCCAGCGCCACCCCCACGTTGCGCAGCGCCGTGGAGTCGGACAGGTCGCGCTGCCAGCGCGACACCGGCAGCTTGTCGGCGAGGAAGCGCAGCAGCGCGTTGGCGCAGCCGGCATTGCCCTCGGAGTTCTCGAAGTCGATGGGATTGACCTTGTGCGGCATGGTGGAGGAGCCCACCTCGCCGGCCTTGACGCGCTGCTTGAAATAGCCCAGTGAAATGTAGCCCCACAGGTCGCGGTCGAGGTCGAGCACCACGGTGTTGGCGCGCGCCAGCGCGTCGAACAAGGCCGCCAGGCTGTCGTGCGGCTCGATCTGGGTGGTGTAGGCGTTGAACTCCAGCCCGAGCTGCCGCACGAAGCGCGCCGCGAACCCCTCCCAGCCGAAATCCGGATAGGCGGCCAGGTGGGCGTTGTAGTTGCCCACGGCGCCGTTGATTTTGCCCAGCATGGCCACGCCGGCGATTGCCGTACGGGCGCGCGAAAGGCGCGCCACCACGTTGGCCAGTTCCTTGCCGAGCGTGGTGGGCGTGGCCGGCTGGCCGTGGGTGCGCGACAGCATGGCCAGGTCGGCATGCGCGTGCGCCAGGCCGCGCAGGCGCTCGATGAGTTCGTCCAGCGACGGCAGCAGCACCTCGCGCCGCGCCGCATCGGCAGCCAGCGCATAGGCGAGGTTGTTGATGTCCTCGGAGGTGCAGGCGAAGTGGATGAACTCGGCCGCGGCCAGCGCTTCGGCGTTGTCACGCACCCGCTCCTTCAGCCAGTATTCGATGGCCTTGACGTCGTGGTTGGTCTCGGCTTCGATGGCCTTGACGCGCTCGCCGTCGGCAATGCCGAAATTGGCCGCGAGGGTGCGCAACGCCGCGGTGGTGGCTTGGGAAAACGGCTTGATTTCCTTGAGGGCAGGCTCGGCCGACAGCGCGATCAGCCACTCGATTTCCACCCGCACGCGGTGGCGGATAAGGCCGAACTCGCTGAAATAGGGGCGCAGCTTCTCGGCCTGCGCGGCATAGCGGCCGTCCAGCGGCGAGATCGCGGTGAGTTCGGTGAGCGGCATGGCCTTGTCGGAAGCGGGCGTATGCCCTGCGCAATCCCCTGAGGTGAAGGCATAATTTTATCATGCGCAAATTGCCTTCCCCTCCGGCCGCGGCGCGTGAACCGCGCGCGCCTGCGCGGCCTAAGGGCGGATCGAAACTGACCGAACTGCTGGCCGAAGCCCGCGCCTGCACGCACTGCGCCGAGCATCTGCCGCTCGGCCCGCGGCCGGTGCTGCGCGCCGCATCCACTGCGCGCGTGCTGGTCGTCGGCCAGGCGCCCGGCCGCAAGGTGCACGACACCGGCATTCCCTGGAACGACCCCTCGGGCGACCTGCTGCGCGAATGGCTGGGCATCGACCGCGATGCGTTCTACGACGAACGCCGCATCGCCATCGCGCCGGCGGGATTCTGTTACCCGGGCAAGGGCGCGTCGGGCGACCTGCCGCCGCGGCCGGAGTGCGCGCCGCGCTGGCATCCTCGCCTGCGTCCCCTGCTGCCGCGCCTCTCGCTCACGCTGCTGATCGGCGCCTATGCGCAGGCTTACTACCTGGGCGAAAACTGCAAGGGCTCGCTGGCCGACACGGTGAGGGCGCGCGCCGAATACCTGCCGGCGTTCTTCCCCCTGCCGCATCCCAGCCCGCGCAACCGCCGCTGGCTGCGCGACCGGCCCTGGTTCGCGCAGGAAATCCTGCCCGAATTGCGCGCGCATTTTCGTGCCGCGCTGGAAGGCGCGGCGGGCCCTCCTCAGGCGGGCCGGTGATGCACGCGTGATACAATCGGGCATCCTGTAGCACCTGTTTCACGCCCCGTCACTGCCGTTTCCCTCCCGTTCTCCGAAAGCCGCATTTTCCCCATGAAAGTCATCGGGTCGACGACGAGTCCCTATGTGCGCAAGGTTCGCATCGTGCTCGCGGAAAAGAAAATCGACTACGACTTCGAACTGGCCAACCCCTGGGCGGCGGATACGCGCGTTCACGAGTCCAACCCGCTGGGCAAAGTGCCGGCGCTGATGCTGGAAGATGGACGCACCCTCTACGATTCGCGCGTCATCGTGGAATTCCTGGACAACGTGTCGCCGGTCAACCGGCTGATTCCGGCCGAGAACCGCGACAAGATCGAGGTGAAGCGCTGGGAGGCGCTGGCCGACGGCATGCTGGACGCGGGCATCCTGGCGCGTCTCGAGGGCCAGCGGCCCGAGGGCGAAAAAAGCCTTTCCAACATCCAGCGCCAGTTCGCCAAGATCGACCGCTGCCTGGCCGTGGCCTCCCAAGATCTGGCCGAGCGCAACTGGTGCTGCGGCATCGACCTCACGCTGGCCGACATCGCCCTGGGCTGCTGCCTGGGCTGGCTGGCCTTCCGCATGCCGCAACTCGACTGGGCCGGCCGGCACGAGAACCTCGGCAAGCTCATGAAGCGCCTATCCGAGCGGCCGTCCTTCGCCGCCACGGTTCCGCACGAGTAGCGGGGGCGGCGCGGGTCATTGAATGACCCCGCCTCCCAGGCACACTTCACCGCTATAAAGCACCACCGACTGTCCGGGCGTCACGGCCCATTGCGGCTGCAGGAAACCGACCTCCATGCGTCCGTCCTCGATGCGCAACAGCCGGCTTGGCGCATCGGCCTGGCGATAGCGGTTCTTGGCGCCGTAGTCCCCGCCGCCGGGCGCCGTTCCCGCGGTCCACGACAGGTCGCCCGCTTCCAGCTTTTCCGACAGCAGCAGCGGATGGTCGTGGCCCTGCACCACGATGAGTTCGTTTTTGGCCATGTCCTTGCCGGCCACGTACCAGGCGCCTTCAGGGGCGTTCTTCATTCCGCCCACGCCGATGCCCTTGCGCTGGCCGATGGTGTAGAAGGCGAGGCCGATGTGCTCGCCCACCACCCGGCCGTCGGGTGTGCGCATGGGGCCGGGCTTGCGCGGCAGGTAGTTGTTGAGGAATTCGCGGAAGGGCCGCTCGCCGATGAAGCAGATGCCGGTCGAGTCCTTCTTGGCGTGCACGGGCAGACCGGCCTCGCGGGCCAGGGCGCGCACCTCGGGCTTTTTCATTTCGCCGAGGGGAAACAGCGTTCGCGACAGTTGCTCCTGGCTCAGGCGGTGCAGGAAATAGCTCTGGTCCTTGGCGGCATCCAGGGCCTTGAGCAGCTCGAACCGCCCTGCGCCGCCGTTGTCGCGGCTCTGGCGCACCCGGGCGTAGTGCCCGGTCGCGATGCGCGCCGCGCCCATGGCCATGGCATGGTCGAGGAAGGCGCGGAACTTGATCTCGGCATTGCACAACACATCGGGATTGGGCGTGCGCCCGGCCGAGTACTCGCGCAGGAACTCGCTGAACACCCGGTCCTTGTATTCGGCGGCGAAGTTGACCACCTCCAGCTCGATGCCGATGACGTCGGCCACCGAGGCCACGTCGATCAGGTCTTGGCGGGTGGAGCAGTACTCGTCGTCATCGTCGTCTTCCCAGTTCTTCATGAACAGGCCGACGACCTCGTACCCGGCGCGCTTGAGCAGCAGGGCGGCCACGGACGAGTCCACCCCGCCGGACATTCCGACGACAATGCGCTCGCGGGGTTTTAAACTAGTCATAAGTCAGTATTTTATCGGAGCCGTCAAGAGGTTACGATTGCTTCGGTCACACGCCGCCGGGAAAGACTAAACATGCTCGCTCGATGCACCGCCTATCAGGACGGGAAGAAACTGGCGGATATCCAGCCCGACGAAATCCACAGCTACGTCAACCGCCCGGAATGCTTCGTCTGGGTGGCATTGGTGGACCCCGGTCCCGGTGAATTGGCGGCGATGCAGCACGAATTCAAGCTCCACGAACTGGCCGTCGAGGACGCCCGCCACGGCCACCAGCGGCCCAAAATCGAGGAATACGGCGATTCCATTTTCGCCGTGCTGCACACCGTGGAAATCCGCGGCGACGAACTGCACGTGGGCGAAGTGGCCGTGTTCGCGGGCCGCAACTATGTGCTGTCGGTGCGCAACCAGACTCACAAGGGCTTCAACGAGGTGCGCGACCGCTGCGAGCGCGAACCGCACCTGCTCAAGCAGGGCTCGGGCTTCGTGCTGTACGCGCTCATGGACGCCATCGTCGACCGCTACTTCCCCATCCTGGACGCGCTGGAAATCGAGTTGGAGAACGTGGAGGAGCGCATGTTCGACAACACGCCGATCGCCGGCCGCGCCAACGTCGAGGCGCTGTACGCCCTTAAGCGCAAGCTCACCGTGTTGAAGCACGTGGTGGCGCCGCTGCTGGAAGGCTCGGGCAAGCTGTACGGGGGCCGGGTGCCGGCCATTTGCAGCAACACCCAGGAGTACTACCGCGACGTGTACGACCACCTGTTCCGCATCAACCAGTCCATCGACAGCCTGCGCGACACCGTGGTGACCGCAATGTCGGTGAACCTGTCGCTGATCACCCTGGCGGAAAACGAGACCACCAAGCGCCTGGCGGCCTACGCCGCCCTGGTGGCCGTGCCCACCATGATCGCGGGCATCTACGGCATGAACTTCCACCATATGCCGGAGCTGGATTGGGCGTTGGGGTATCCGGCCGCGGTCGCGGTGATGGCGGCGATAGACATTTACCTGTTCTACCGATTTCGCAAGGCAAAGTGGCTATAGCAATTATATTTTGGGGCCTTGATGTTGCTTTAACGCAGACCCCATCCCCAGCCCTTCCCCAAGGGGGAAGGGAATGCCGTGCCATGTTAAGCGCCCTTGCTGCGCTTTGAGGCCGCGTATTGCTCGCGGAAGGTTTTCCCAGCCGGGGCTGGCATAAAGCGTCCCCCGTTGCGCGCCTTGGTCCAGCCGCTTCCAAAGGGGAGCCACGAAAGCATCCCTCTTTGGTTGGCCATCGTGCGCAGAAGGCGCATGGCCAGTTTCGTTGCCAGTGCATAGAGCATCGGCCGTTGTGCGAACCATGACCATAGGCGGATGCCCAGCACCTCGTACCACGGACGCAATCCCCGGTCTATTTCCTTTTCCCGCAGGTTCCTGAGCAGGTCGGGCAGCGGTATCTTCACGGGGCACACCACCGAGCAGGCCGCGCACAGCGTGGCGGCCTGGGGAAGATCGGGCGAGTTTTCCAATCCGATGAAAGCCGGGGTCAGCACCGAGCCCATGGGACCCGCATACACCCAGCCGTAGGCATGGCCGCCCACGGTCTGGTACACCGGGCAGTGATTCTGGCAGGCGCCGCAGCGTATGCAGCGCAGCATGTCCTGCAGGTCGGTGCCGAGCATTGCGCTCCTGCCGCCATCCACCAGGATGAAGTACATGTGGCGCGGACCTTCGGTGTCCGCCGCGGCCGGACCGGTGAAGAAACTCACATAGTTTGAAATGGGCTGGCCGGTGGCCGAGCGCGTCAGCACCCGCAGCAGGGTGGAAAAGTCCTCCAGCGTGGGAACGACTTTCTCGATGCCGGTGATGCACACGTGCACGCCGGGCAGCGTGGTCACCATGCGGCCGTTGCCCTCGTTGGTGACGATGGCCCCGGAGCCGGTTTCGGCCACCAGGAAATTGCCGCCGCTGATGCCCAGGTCCGCCGACAGGAAGTGGCGGCGCAGCGCTTCGCGCGCCTCGCGCGTCAGCTCGGTGATGGCGGTCTTGCGAGCGCCGCCGTGGTGCTGCTGGAACAGGTCGGAGACCTGGTCACGGCTTTTGTGCACGGCCGGGGCGATGATGTGCGACGGCGCCTCGCGCGCGAGTTGGATGATGTACTCGCCCAGGTCGGTTTCCACGGGCTGCACGCCCACGCCGTCAAGCGCGTCGTTGAGCCCCGCCTCCTCGGACAGCATGGACTTGGATTTCACCGCCTTTTTCAGGCCGTGCCTGCGGGCGATGTCCAGCACCAGGTCGCGCGCCTGCTCGGCCGTCTCGGCGAACAGCACGGTGGCGCCGCGGCGCACGGCCTCGCGCTCGAAGCGCTCGATCCAGGCGTCGAGGTTGGCCAGCGCGCGGTTGCGTATGCCCTGCGCGGCATCGCGCAATTCCTCGAAGGCCGCGGGGCCGTAGGCCTGCACGGCGTTGCTGCGCAACTGGGCCAGGCCGCCGCTGGAAAAGCGCCGCAGGTTGTCCTGCAGCACCGCGTTGTCCAGCGCCGCGGCCGCTCTGCTCTTGAAATGAATGGACTGGGCTTTCACGGAAGCTGATCTTCGCCCGCCAGCACCTCGGCCACGTGCAGTACCTTGGTGTCCAGGTCGCCGCGCTTGCGCAGCCGGCCCTCGATGTTGAGCATGCAGCCCAGGTCGCCCAGCACCACGGCCTGCGCGCCGCTGGCCGCGATGTTGGCGCACTTGCGCTCGGCCAGCGCCGAGGAGATGTCTCCGTACTTGACGGAAAAGGTGCCGCCGAAGCCGCAGCAGGTTTCGCATTCGGCCATTTCGCGCAGTTCCACACCGGGCCGCAGGGCGAGCAGCGTGCGCGGCTGCGTCTTCACGCCCAACTCGCGCAGCCCCGAGCACGAGTCGTGGTAGGTCGCGGTCAGGCGCGTGGGGTTCTCCGGCAGGTTTTTCAGGTTTTTCACGCCGGCCACGTTGACCAGGAAATCGGTGAGTTCCCAGCTCCGCGCCGCCAGGGTCCGGGCCCTCTCGCGCCATGGATCGTCGGCGGCAAACAGCTCGGGATAGTGAACGCGCAGCATGCCGCTGCACGAACCCGACGGAGGGACCACGTAGTCGCAGGACTCGAATTCGGCGATGAGTTTCTTCGCCAGGGCCTGGGCCGAGGCGCGGTGCCCGGCGTTCCAGCCCGGCTGGCCGCAGCAGGTCTGCGCGGCGGGCACGGTGACCGAGCAACCCGCTTGTTCAAGCAACCGCAGGGCGGCGAAACCGATGCGCGGCCTCATCATGTCCACCAGGCAGGTGACGAACAATCCTACGCGCAGCATGGCTCCGGGCGAAGACGGTTGTGAACACGCCGCGGTGAAGCAGCGGCCGATTCATGGTAGCACGCACCCGCGACACCGCCTCGCGCGGCCGGCCGCTTTGCCGGGGGCAGTGTAGAATCCGCCGTCCATATCGGGAGCGGCCGCGCGCGGCCAGGACGATGCCACAGACCGAATCGAAGAATTCCATCCAGGTCATCGAGCGCATGATGACCCTGCTCGACGAGCTCGCGCAGCACCCCGAACCGGTCGCGCTGAAGAAGCTCGCCCACGCCACCAAGCTGCACCCCTCGACGGCGCACCGCATCCTCACCGCCATGGTCAACGACCGCATGGTCGAGCGTGTGGACCAGGGCAACTACCGGCTGGGCATCAAGCTGCTGGAGCTGGGCAACCTGGTGAAGGCGCGCATCAGCGTGCGCGAGCACGCCCTGCCCTTCATGCGCGAGCTGCACGCCGCCATCGGCGAGGCGGTCAACCTGTCGGTGCGCCGCGACGACGAGATCGTGTACGTGGAGCGCACCTCCTCGGGGCGCGCGCTCATGCGCGTGGTCAACATCGTGGGCGCGCGCGCCCCGCTGCACATCACCGCGGTGGGCAAGCTGTTTCTCATGGAGGACGGCGCCGAGGGGCTGCGCGCCTATGCCGAGCGCACCAAGTTGCCCGGCCCCACCCGCAACTCGCTCACCACGGTGGCCGCGCTGGAACGGGAGTTCGAGAAAATCCGCAAGCAGGGCTACGCCGTGGACGCGGAGGAGGCGGAGCTGGGGGTGCGCTGCATTGCAGCCGGCGTGCGCGACGACAGCGGCGCCATGATCTCGGGCCTGTCGGTGTCGGCGCCGGCCGAGCGCATGAAACTGTCCTGGGCGGGCTTGGTGAAGGATACGGCCGAGCGCATTTCGCGCGCTGTGGGCTACCAGGGGAAGGCTAACATACCCTAACGCCCCTCCCTTGCACAACTCCCACAGCAGCTCTACATGCCCCGCAACGTGACTAAGCTCGCTCTTGCAGGGAATCTTCCCAGGCTAGGTAGCAGAAGGCACTATTTCTTCTGTAATTGAACGTACTTGCGCTCGTAACCAGACATCCCTGCTTTCATCAAACTCTGTCGCACCAGCATAGACCTGTTTGATGTTATTCAGCCCTCGAACCAATTTATCCCAATGCACGAACATCAGAGACGGGGTGCCATCCGGATAAGCCGTCTTATAAAAAATGGAGCCGTGTTTCCCAACTGCATATTTAATTTCGGTCAAATCAACAAGGGTAAGATCGTTATGGAATCCAATTACCTGCGGGATGGACACCGGGCTTCTGACATTCTTTGCGAGGCATACTTCTTCGTAGAACATTTCTCCAAAGAGTTCGTCGTAGTAGTTCCCCCCGACGGGCGTAAGCATGATTATAGCCTTCGAATCTGCGCCGCCCGCCTCCAAACCGTCCGCGGACCAAATTAGAGGACGGGTCCTGGCCATCATTTCCGTTAGCGCGCTTCTTACGACCTCCTCCTGATGATTAAATTTCAACATAAATGAAAAAATCTCGGACGTTTGACAAGCCCCCCGTCTAATTCGTCGAAGAAAATCCAAAATCCTTGGCTTAATTAGCCACCTTTCCTTTCCCGACGCCCCATCCGTTAAGTATAGATTCTCAAAGGCATGCATTAGCATGGCGTTCTCATTTGAAAAGAAAAACGCGCGGGCCATCTCATTAACAGTCATGCCTGAAATGAAGAGGGGCTTGTTATACGCAATAGCAACCGAGGGAGATTGAAGCATGTTATATAGATTTCGGAGCGCATAACGCACGCTTATCCCTGAGGTGATACGTAGTAGCGACTGCAGCCGGCTCTCATTCGATTCACTATTCGAAAACGTTGTATTCAGGCTAATTAGCGCCTGCTTTGCATAATCAGATACTTTTTCATTCTTAAGACAAAGATCAATCCTTGCCTTGATAACATCCGCCAATCTTGGACCAAAGTGACTTCTTACATCAACCAAGACTTCGCCGTGCAGGCTGCGCTCGTATGTGAGTGGTCGTACGGCGATAACCGTGCGGGTTCTAAGAATGTCGCAAAGAAGTATCGCGAACGTAACGGCCTTTTTTTGTAGTGACGGGTCTACATGATCAACATTCTCCAGGACCAAGTAGGCACAATTGCATGAGTGGCTACGAGACGACAGGTCATATGCAAGCATGAAAACCCGGTACCACGCGAGTGACTCTTCTGACATCTCGTTGAAAAGTTCATCTCGCTCTGAGAGTAGCGCCTCTAGCAATTTTTCCGTGGGCCAGTTGACGTAATTAACTCCAGCCTCCAATGCGGAGATTCGAAGCTCCGCCTTGGAAAAAAATCGGTGCAATTCTGAACAATAGTCTAGGAGGTGGGGCTTCTTCAGACACCAAGGCCAAAATGTCTTAACTTCTTCTTCCGCATTTGGGCGCTTCTGTATTTCGTCGTTTATTCGAGTCGAAACGATGTTCCAAAAACGGTTCTCGGCAGCCGCTTGGCTTTCACCCTGTCTGATCCCTTTGAAATCAAGCACTATCGTAGGCGGTCGCTCTTTGCATATTTTTGATCCGTCTTGGACCTTTGAACAAGTTCGATTCCGCGCCTGAATTGCAGTAAGCGATCGTCTCAGAACAGTAGATTTTCCTGTTCCAATTCCTCCCAAAAGAATCATCAAGTTATCCTCGGGGCTTCCGAACTTACCTGGATCTCGTGAGAGAAAAGTTTCTAAGTCCTTCTCATATGTCCAGGCATCGCATGTTTGGTACTGCGGGCCGGTTGCCTTTATCCATTCATAAGATATTCGCCCGGGTTGATAGGGAGGGTCCGGCATTTCGTCCGCAAGGTACGGATTGAGCACATTTAGGAATTCGGAAATATCTGGCATTGGGCTTCACCTAAAGCAGGAGATCATGGAGGCTAGAAAATCGGAAAACGATAAGGATTTGATCAACGATCACGCGAATTCCTAGATACGCACTCGCCAAATTCAAGAACAGAATTACGAATCGACTAAGTGCTCGCGACCGATTGGCATCCGAGAATTGCTTTTCATAGTGTTGACGCAGAAAGTTGTCCACTAGATTAGCGTTCTCACTACCATGGTCACGGATAAAAGTTTTTCGTAACGTGAACGCTTCATCCGCTTGTGAGGACCATTCGCTAAAGTCAGCGTAGGCGCGGACCACCAGGGGACACCTGAGCCGAAATAGAACTTGTGCAACTCCGATCATCATCGAACCCCAAAACGCGCGCAGGAGATTGGTGGGTATTTCTGGTACGGGCGCGTCAAAAATTTGGATGATGATGGAGAATAAATTTCCGCTATGTGCGGTGGCAGCCGCACTTAGACGAGCCATCAATGGGACGGCTATTAGTATTGCAATTGAGGACTTAAAGACAGGCGCGGCAACGGTCTTTGATAGACCTCGCCACGTGGGGATAATCAGCATGGTCCAAACTCCCTGAAATTTGGACAGCACACACCGAGATTAAGGATTATGCTAGCACATTCTCTCCAATATATTGCGACGCATCAAAGGGGCCATATGGTTACCGAAAGCATCGCCTCTGATCTTGATTGGAAATACAAACTTCCAACGATGCCAATTGCTGAGGGCCATCTTTCCGTCTCAGCAAATCCTCGTCATTCAGTTTATTGGCACGAGTATGGGAATCCCGATGGTGAATGCGTACTCTTTATACACGGCGGTCCAGGGGGTGGAACCTCTGCCGAGGACGCTAGATTTTTCAATCCAAAGCGTTATCGAGCAATTCTGTTTGATCAACGAGGATGCGGAAGGAGCTCGCCCAATATCATTGAAGATCCCGTTGGCGCGCTGTTGAACAACACAACGGATCATCTTATTCAGGATATTGAGGCACTGAGATTGAGTCGTGGAATTGATTGCCCGTTAAAGATTTTTGGTGGAAGTTGGGGAAGTACGCTTGCTCTGGCCTATGCCATGAAGTATCCGCTAAACGTCGAAGCGTTGATTTTGAGAGGGATATTTCTGTGTCGAAAAAAGGATATCGACTACATATACCAAGGAAATGCCGCTAAATATGACTCGGATCCCTTCGATACTTCGTTGCCCGGCACGTACCTTTATTTCCCAGAGGCTTGGCGCGCGTTTGTTGGAATAATTGAGCCAACAGCCCGAAAAGATATGGTCGCTGCATACTCAAAAATCCTACTTTCGCCGCAATTCAATCCAGAGTTCAAATTACTCGCGGCCCAAAGATGGTCCGCATGGGAAGGAGCTGCGAGCTATCTTTCACCTACGAAAATTGAGCAATTTCTCGAGCCCAATTTTGCTATGACGTTCGCATTGATTGAAAATCACTATTTTTCGAACACTGGGTTTTTGAGCACGCCCTCTAGTCGAAATTACCTTATTGAGAATGCAAATAAGCTCTCCTCAATACCAGTCCACATTGTTCAGGGGCGATACGATCAGCTCTGTCCAAGAGCACAGGCTGACGAACTTGTAGCCGCACTAGGTGGCACAGGGATCGTTAACTACGTTTTGACCACAGCGGGCCACAGTGCCAACGAGCGAGAGACTGTCAAGGAGCTGACTTACGTAATGGACTATCTTTAACTGGTTTCTGAATAGTTCAGTTAAAAGTCATCCAGTGCAGGCCCAGCCGCTGGCGCTCATCCACCCACAGCTTGTCGATGTTCAGGCCGGCGTCGCGCGCCAGCGCGGCAAACTCGGCCGCGGTGTAGAGTGCGGCCACCCCTGTCAGCAGCGGTTCCCCGGCCCCTAAATCGAAGCGCCGCCCGCCGATGTTGACGAACTGCGCGGCAGTGCTGTGCAGGCGCATTTCCATGCGCCCCTGCACTTCGTCGTAGGCCGCCCTGTAGGCGAAGCGCTGCACCTGGAAATCCGCGCCCAGCTCCTCGTTGACGCGGTTCAACAGGTTGACGTTGAGCAGCTCCATGATGCCTTCGATGTCGTTGTAGGCGGCGTCGAGCTGGCGGCGCTCCTTCTTGAAATCCACGCAGGCCAGCACCGCGCCCTTGCGGCCGGCCATGCCGCGGGCGCCGCGCAGCACCTCCAGGAGGTGGTCGGCGCTGAAGCGCGTCAGCGCCGTCGCCGGCAGGAAGACGAGCTTGCGCCGAACGCCGAGGCCCGCGAACTCGGGCAGCACCAGCGCCGCGGCGGGGTTGGCGAGAATGCCGCAGATGTTCAACCACGGGCAGGCGGCGGCCAGGGCGCGTGCAGCACCGGTCAGGGCCACCGGGTCGGCGTCCACCTGCAGGTGCAGGGCCGGTTCCAGGCGGGCGGTGAGCCCCAGCGTGGCGGGGCTGGCGCCGGGTCCGATCTCGATGAGCTGGATGCCCGGGCCGGCCAGGGCGGCCAGTTCTTCGGCCTGGGACCGCACCAGCGAAGCTTCGTCGCGGCTCTGGTACCAACCCGCCGTTTCGGCCAGCACGCGCTGAATGCGCATGCCGGTCTCGTTGAAGGCCCAGCGCGGCGGCAAGTATTTAGGCGCGGCGGAGAGCCCCGCCAGGACCTCTTCGCGGAAACCGTTGCCCGGGGCGAGGAAATTGTAAAAGCCGACGCTGCCGGCAGGACGTGCGGCCGGGACCGGTTCGGCCTTGGGCATGCGCTGTCTCAGGGGCTCAGCGCCTGGCCACAATCCGCTCAGGCCGGGCTGTGCGCCCGGGCTGCGACGGTGATGTGGTGGCGGCGCGTGCGGCTGTGCGAAGCGGTCTTGCGAACGCTGACGCGAGCCGCACTGACGCGGGTGGCGTGGGTCGGCCGGGGCTCGGCGTGCGCCACGCTGATGGGATTGGCGTAGCCCGCCGCGACCTCCAGCCAGTGGCGGATGCGGCCGGCGTCCGCCAGGCGGGTATAGCTGCCCAGCGAGTCGAGGAGCACGATCACCACGGCGCGGCCGGCCAGGGTGGCCTGCATGACCAGGCACTTGCCGGCCTCGCTGATATAGCCGGTCTTGGAAAGGCCGATGTCCCAGCCGGGGCTGGCCACCAGGCGGTTGGTGTTGTGGAACTGGATGCGCCGGCCGCTGACCGTGGCCACGTCGCTGGCGGTCGTGGTGAACTCGCGGATCTTCTCGTACTGGTGCGCGGCGCGCACCAGGGTGGCGAGATCCTCGGCCGTGGACACATTGGTGCTGGTCAGGCCGGTCGGGTCGTCATAATGGGTGCCGCGCATGCCCAGCGACAAGGCCTTGATGTTCATGGCGGCGATGAAAGCGGGCCGGCCGCCCGGGTAGTAGCGCGACAGGGCGGAAGCGGCGCGGTTCTCGGACGCGATGAGCGCCAGGCGCAGCATGTCTTCGCGTGTCGCCACCGCGCCCACCCGCAGCCGGGAACTGGAGCCGCGCAGGGTGTCCACGTCCTCATTGGCCACGGTGAGCAGTTCGTTGGGGTCGAGTTTGGCGTCCAGCACCACCATGGCCGTCATGAGCTTGGTGATGGAGGCGATGGGCAGCACGGCATTCACGTTCTTGCCGTACAGGGTCTGGCCGCTGGACTGGTCCAGCACCAGGGCGGCGTTGGACTTCAGTAGCAGGGACGATGCCGACAGCGGGAACTGGGCCGGCGCCACGGGCGCGGGCGCTAGGGAGGGTCCGGGGGCGGGGGCCAGAGCGGGCGCGGCCGACACGGCAGCCGGGACTTCGGCCTGCGCCGGGGCGGAAAAGGTCATGGACGAGCGCGCATCGGCGGCGCTCGATACAACGGGCAGCGCCAAGAGGGCGGTCGCCAGGAGCGTGCCGGCGCCGAGGACGGCGCTCACGCCGAGGATTCTTTTTGCTGTTTGACCCAAGCCAGCCTCCACTTTCCCGCTTCGCGCGCTTTCTAGACCGCCTCACCCACATCCGCCGCGTCGGCGTTTGTCCGACGGCCGCGGCGAAATACATCACACCGCGGGCTTGTGAAAACCATGCTCACACAAGCTGAATACATTGACCCAACGATGAGAGGGCCTAAGCGGCGTCTTTTCTCTGTAAAAGAGTGACAATCACGCTGGCGCGAGTGTAGCCAGGCGAGTCAAATCTTGCAAGGAATTAATGGGATAGAAATGTAACTTCAGGCCAGTTCGTGAAATGGTTCACGAACCTGACACTCCCGGCGGACAATGGGCCACGGTAAGGTCCGGAAGACCCGGAGCCGGGGCCCGACGGTGGCCTAGGCCGCGGCAGGCTGCAGTTCAGCCGGCTCGGTACCGGGCTGGCTGGCTTCGCGCTCGGCTTGTTCTTCGCGCTCGTGGAGCTGCAGCGCCCACATCTGGGCGTAGGCGCCGCCCTGCGCGAGCAGCGCGGCGTGCGTGCCGCGCTCGACAATGCGGCCCTGGTCCATAACCAGGATCTGGTCGGCGTTCATGATGGTGGACAGGCGATGCGCGATGACCAGGGTGGTGCGGCCCTCGGCGATGCGCTCCAGCTCGGCCTGGATGGATTTCTCCGTCTCCGAGTCCAGCGCGGAGGTGGCCTCGTCGAAAATCAGGATGGACGGGTTCTTCAGAATGGCGCGCGCAATGGCCACGCGCTGCTTCTCGCCGCCCGAGAGCTTGAGCCCGCGCTCGCCCACGCGCGAGTCGTACTTGTCGGGCAGCGACTCGACGAAGTCGTGAATATGCGCGGCGCGCGCCGCCTCGATCACCTCGTCCCGGCTGGCTTCCGGCCGCCCGTAATGGATGTTGTAGTAAATGCTGTCGTTGAACAGCACGGTGTCCTGGGGCACGATGCCGATGGCGCCGCGCAGGCTCGCCTGCTGCAGGTCACGGATGTCGGCGCCGTTGACCGTGATGCGCCCGCCCGACACGTCGTAGAAGCGGTACAGCAGCCGCGCCAGCGTCGATTTCCCGGAACCCGAATGGCCCACCACGGCCACCTTGCTGCCGGCGGGAACGTCGAAGCTCACGTCGTGCAGGATGCTGCGCTTCGCTTCGTAGCTGAAATTCACCTGCTCGAAGCGGATTGACTTGGGGCCGGCCTGCAGGGCCTGCGCCCCGGGCCGGTCCTCGATTTCGCGGTGCTGGTCGAGCAGGGTGAACATGCGGTCCATGTCGATGAGCGACTGCTTGATCTCGCGGTACACCATGCCGAGGAAATTGAGCGGGATGTAGAGCTGGATCAGGAGGCCGTTCACCAGCATGAGGTCGCCCAGCGTCAGTTCCTTTTTCACCACGCCGTCGGCGGCCAGGATCATGAGCAGCGTCACCGCCACGGCGATGATGAGGCTTTGGCCGATGTTGAGCAGGCCGAGCGAGGCCTCGGACTTCACCGCCGCCGCCTCGTAGCGCTTCAGGCTCTCATCGTAGCGGCGCGCCTCGAAGCCCTCGTTGTTGAAGTACTTCACCGTCTCGTAGTTGATCAGGCTGTCGATGGCGCGCGTGTTGGCGCGCGAATCCAGCTCGTTGGCGCGGCGGCGGATGTCGGTGCGCCACTCCGTGACGCCGATGGTGTAGGCCATGTATACCGCGACGGCGCTGAAAGTCACCGCCGGGAAGCGCCAGTCGAAGCGCGACAGCAGCACGCCGGCCACCAGGGCGAACTCCAGGATGACCGGGATGATGGAGAACAGCAGGTAAGAGAGCAGCGTGCCGATGCCGCGCGTGCCGCGCTCGATGTCGCGCGACACCCCGCCGGTCTGGCGTTCCAGGTGGAAGCGCAGCGACAGGCTGTGCATGTGCTGGAACACGGTGAGCGCGATGCGCCGGATGGCGCGCTGCGTCACGCGCACGAACACCACGTCGCGCAGTTCGGCGAACAGCGTGGTGGAAAAGCGCAGCGCGCCGTAGGCGGCCAGCATGGCCAGGGGCAGGATGAGCACGGCGGTCTGCGAGTCGAGCGAGTCCACCACGTGCTTGAGCACGAGGGGCACGCCCACGTTGGCCAGCTTGGCGGCCACCAGCAGCACCAGCGCCACGGTCACGCGCCACTTGTATTCCCAAAGATAGGGGAAGAGCCCGGCGACGCGCCGCCACTCGCTCATCCGGCTTCTTTTCGGGGCATTGTCGGCCGGCTGCGAAATTGCTGAATGGCGATGATCATGAGCCATGAGGTGATTTTATCATTCGTTAAATTTTTATTAATAAACAGGCGGTTATGCTTTATCCATCAAGCGCCGGCAATTCCGGGCCGCACGCGCTTCGCTCAAATTGGCGGAGCAGACCCTGCTCAATTCGCCCGACCCGGCCCCCAGGGCTGCGGTATCCTGAACTCGCTCGGACCGGATAAAAAATCAACAAGATGCAGGATTAGAACTTGAAGGCGCTCGTGCGAATCTCAAGTCCTAAGCGCTTAAAAGAAGGAGGGAGCTCGTCATGATCCTGTTCCTGTTCGTTGCCGTCGTGGCCATTGTCGTGCTGGCCTACACGGCGGCCCCTGGCTGGCTGTGGACGGTCTTCGGCGCGGTTTTCCTGTACAGGCTCACTGCCGCAAACGAATACCACCCCGTGCTGCTCGCCGCGGATGCAGCGTTCATTCTGGTCGCGCTGGCGCTCAACCTGCCGCCGCTGCGCAGGGCGCTGATCAGCAATCATGTACTGGCCTGGTACAAGCGCATTCTGCCCGCCATGTCGCAGACCGAGCGCGAAGCCATCGACGCCGGCACGGTATGGTGGGACGGCGACCTTTTCTCGGGCAAGCCCGACTGGGCCAAGCTGCTCGCCTACCCCGCGCCCGAACTGACCGCGGAGGAACAGTCCTTCCTCGACCGCGAGACCGAAGAGCTGTGCGCCATGGTCAACGACTGGGAGACCACCCAGGTCTATCAGGACCTGTCGCCCGAAGCCTGGCAGTTCATCAAGGACAAGGGTTTCCTGGGCATGATCATCCCCAGAAGGTACGGCGGCAAGGAGTTCTCGGCCTACATGCATTCGCAGGTGATCCAGAAGCTGTCCACGCGCTGCAGCGCCGCCGCCGTGTCGGTGATGGTGCCCAACTCGCTGGGGCCGGCCGAGCTGCTGCTGCACTACGGCACCGACGAGCAGAAAAACCACTACCTTCCGCGCCTGGCCAAGGGGCTGGAGATTCCCTGTTTCGGCCTGACCAATCCGCACGCAGGGTCAGACGCCGCGGCCATTCCCGATTTCGGCATTGTGTGCAAGGGCACCTGGGAAGGCCGCGAAGTGCTCGGGATGCGCGTCACTTGGGAGAAGCGCTACATCACCCTGGGTCCGGTGGCGACGCTGCTGGGCCTCGCCTTCCGCCTGCATGATCCCGATCACCTGCTTGGGCAGGAGTTCGAGGGCCGCGAGGACATCGGCATCACCTGCGCCCTGGTCCCCACCCACACGCCGGGCGTGAACATCGGGCGGCGGCACTTTCCGCTCAATGCCGTGTTCCAGAACGGGCCCAACTGGGGCA
>DATNCF010000521.1:0-2325 GCA_035571675.1 Burkholderiales bacterium
CGTTGGTTGCCGTGGTGATCAGCGCTACCGGCACCAGATCCTTCTGGGCCCAGGGCAGCTTGGGCGCCAGAGCCGGATTGCCCACGTGGTAGGCCGAGTAGGAGGTCAGCAAGGTGTAGCCGTCCGGCGCCGCGTGCGCCACCAGTCCATAGGCGATGTTGCCGCTGCCGCCGCCCTTGTTCTCGACCACGACCGACTGGCCCAGCACGCGCGACAGCGGCTCGCCCAGCAGCCGTGCCGAGCCGTCCACCAGGCCGCCGGGCGGATTGGGCACCACCAGCGTGATCGGCTTGGCCGGGAAGGCGGTCTGGGCCGTGGCCTGGACGCTGAACAGGACCATGGCCAGCGCGCCGGCAAGGGCGCAGAAGCAGCGTCGGCATGTGATCTTCATGTCTTCCTCGTCATCGTTGAAAAGACTGTCAATAGCGTCCGGACAGCAAGGCGCCGGCGCCGGGAACGCGGCGCTCCAGTCCCAGGTTGCGCAGCAGGGACCAGGTCGTGCAGATGGCGCTCGACACCACCGGCAGCCCGCTGGCCTGCTCGATCAGCGGAATCGACGCCAGCGAGGGCATCTGCACGCAAGCCGACG
Source organism: Burkholderiales bacterium (assembly GCA_035571675.1). Lineage (GTDB taxonomy): Bacteria > Pseudomonadota > Gammaproteobacteria > Burkholderiales > SG8-39 > CAIYPG01. The sequence goes on from DATNCF010000521.1 coordinate 590, forward strand.
CGACGATGGCATCGGCGCCGCGCACGTCCAGCCGCTTCCACAGTTCGGCCGGCGCGGCGGGATCGCGCGCCCCGACTTCGAGGTTGTCGGCAATCTCCAGCGAAATGCTGTCGATCACTTCGATGCCCTCGTGCTCCAGGTAACCGATGACCAGTTGCGTCAGCGGCTTCATGTAGGGCGCCAGGATGGAAACGCGCCGGGCGCCCATGGACTGCAAGCCTTCGACGAGGGCGCCCGCACTGGTTGTTACGGTGGTGGGCGCGCCATTGGCGGCGGTCACCTCGTGCAGGCGGCGTTGCGACTCACGGTGATAGCCCTTGCCCATGCTCATGATGGCGACCAGGCACGCGTAGCCCATGGTATCCATCCTCGCGTCCGACAGCTCCAGGGCGCAGCGGTCTGAATCGCGGTCCATCGCCTCCAGCTGCTCCTTGGTCACTTCCTTCATCCGCATGCGGCTGGAATGGAAACTGAAGCGCTCGGGCAGCACCAGTTCGCGTGAGCGCAGCATCGCCGGGATTTCGGTTTCCATGGTGGTGTTGGAGCTCGGGACGATCAGCCCGACGCGGTACTTGCGGCTCATGGGTGTGGAGTTCCTCGGTTGCGCGAATCTTCGCACTTTGCAACGCCGATTACAGATGACGTGGGCCTGATCGGCGCAATTACCGGCAAATTTGAGTCCTATGGATTCGCATCTGCCAACGCCGAGGTGCGCAAGACTCGCTTGCGCCGCCGCGTTGAGCATCGCGGGCGCGTGGCCGGCCATGGCGCAGCAGCCGCAAAACCCTCCCAACCCGGCGCTAGTGCCAAGCAACCCGGCGGCTGCTGCGGCGCCCGCGGCCGGCGCAGCATCGGCCGCCGCGGCAGCGACTGGCGCGCCGCCCGTCACAACGCCTGCGCCCGCGACGCCGACTCCAGCAACACCCGCGCCCGAGGGGTCTGCGCTCGGTGCCCTCGCCGCGCCCGCGCCCGGGGTGCCGTCTGGCGCGGCGCCTGCACCCGGCTCGTCGCCTTTCAGCGCGCCTATGCCCGGCGCGCCACCACCGATGGCCGCGCCTGCACCCATGGCGCCTCCGGCCCCGCCACCGGTGGCTGCGCCTGCACCCGCAGCGCCTCCGGCCGCGCGCAACGCGCTCCCCGCTCCTGCGCCGCCGCCGATCCCTCCTATGGCCGCGCCAAGAGCTCCGCTGCCACCGTCCGCGCCTTCGCAGCCAGTCAAAGGCTTGCCAGCCGGTGCTCCCCAACTGGTCATCACCGGAGGCGTCTATTCGGCAAACCGCGACCAGCGCAGGCTCATCGTCAATGGCCAGGTGGTCAAGGAAGGTGCCGACCTCGGCTCGGGCGTGGTGCTCCAGCAGATCAAGCCTGACAGCGCAGTAGTAGGGTTTCGCGGCTCGCAGTACACGGTGACGTACTGAGCCGCGCGCATGTTGCGCTGGCCGCCCGGACGCCTTCCGGGGTCACAATGCGCCCTGGAGACTTCTTCGCATGACCGCGCCCGACCCCGCCACCGAGCCCCGCCGCTTCCTCGAACATCTCTACCGTGCGGCCGTGCGCCGGGCGCTGCCGCTGCACAACATGGCCGCCTTCCTGCCGCCGCCGCCCAAAGGGCGAACTCTGGTGCTCGGCGCCGGCAAGGCCGGTGGCTCGATGGCGCAGGCGCTGGAAGCCTTGTGGCCCGCCGATGCCCCGCTCGAAGGCCTCGTCGTCACGCGCTACCACCACACGCCGCCGCG
>DATNCF010000522.1:0-7630 GCA_035571675.1 Burkholderiales bacterium
TCCGGCGCCACCGGGAACACGAACAGCATGAAAGGCGCCACGTCCGCTCCCGGAAACCATTCCGCGGCATGCTCCTGCATGACCACGGGCGCGACGGGACGAAAGTCCTCCCGGTCCTTGAGCTCGTTCAGCCGTGCCTGCATGCCCGCCTCCAGCGGCGAGGCCAGGATGGAGCGCGCGCCGAGCGCGCGCGGGCCGAATTCCATGCGTCCCTGGAACCAGCCGATGATGCGCTGCTCGGCCAGCAGCCGCGCCGCCTCCTCGGCCACGTTGTCCAGGCGGCGGTACGGAAGCTTGGACCATTTGAGGAAGCGCTCAATGTCGTCGTCGCCGTAGCTGGGGCCGAGGTAGGCGTGGTCCATGTGCCAGCGCTTGTCCGGCGCGCCGCGTTCGACATAGTCGACCCACAGGGCGGCGCCGAGCGCGGTACCGGCATCGCCCGAGGCCGGCTGCACCCACACCCGCTCGAAGGGGCCCTGCTCGCGCACGCGCGCATTCATGACGCAATTGAGCGCCACGCCGCCGGCCATGGCGAGGCGGCGCATTCCAGTCTGGGCATGCAGCCAGCGCACCATCTGCAGCACCGTGTCCTCGAGCGCGCGCTGCAAGGAATGCGCGATGTCGAAATCGCGCTGGTTGATGGGCGCGCCGCGCGGACGCGCCGGCCCGAACCTTTCCGCGAGGCACGGGGCCCTGACCTGGTAGCGCCCCTCCCCCTGCCAGCGCAGGATGTCGCGGAATTCATCCAGGTAGCGCGGCTCGCCGTAGGAAGCCAGCGCCATGACCTTGTATTCGTCGCAGGAACGCAGAAAGCCGAGGTACTCGGTGACCTCTTCGTACAGCAAACCCAGCGAATGCGGCAGGTTGACCTGTGCGATGCGGTCATATCGCCCATCCTTGAACAGTCCGTAGCTGGTGGTCGCGAGCTCGCCGCGGCCGTCCATGGTGAGCACCGCACAGTCTTCGAACGGCGCCGGCAGAAAGGCGCTGGCCTCGTGCGCCAGGTGATGCTCGATGTAATGCCACTCCAGGGCGTCCTCGGCCGGCCGCGGCTCGAAGCGCCCGCGCAGGTGGTGGGGAGCGCCGTCCAGGAGCTGGCCCTTGGCATTCATGATGTGGCACAGGAACAGCGGATCCCAGGGCGAGGCGGCGGTCCCTTGGGCGGTCCCTTGGGCCGCCCTCTTCGGTCTCAACGGCAGCTCGATGCTGTCTTGCGGAGGGAACGACAGCAGTTCCGGACGGAACGAATAAGCCACGTGGTCGATGCCGCCCAGGCCGATGCCCGCCTCGCGCAGGCAGAAGTCCATGGCGTGAAACGGCAGCTCCCAGGTGGAGAAAGGCACGGCGCGCTTGGCGTGCTTGACGTGGGTGAAGCGCTCTTCCTCGGCGGCGGCGATCACCTCGCCGTCGCGCACCAGCACGGCGGAGCTGTCGTGGTAGACGGCATTGATACCCAGTGTGTACATTCAGGCGTCCAGCGTTGACGGCGGTTGAGCGGGAATGGGCGGCATGCGATGAAGTACGCGTGGCAATGAATTCGCGGATCCGGCGCCCGCACTCCCCGTGCCGGCCTGCGGCAGGGCCTTCCCCATGCCGCCGCGGCCCGCCATGAGCGCCTGCGCCGCGGCTGCCACCTCGGCGGGATCGACGTCCAGGCAGTCGTTGCCGCCGCGCGGGCAGATGCTTTTGTAGCAATAGCGGCACGGCACGTCGCGGAACAGCAGCCGGTGGGGCACGCGCCACGGCGCGTGCTGGGGATTGGTCAATGCGTACAGATCCACCACCGCCGTGCCGACGGCCGCGGCAAGGTGCGCCGGCCCGGTGTTGTTGGAAATCAACACCCGGGAACGTTGGATCAACGCGGCGAGTTCGGGCAATGCCAGCCTGCCGGCGAGATTATGGATGCGCCCCTGCGCGGCCAGGCCATCAGCGGAATGGCACACAGCCTCGACCAGTGCACGTTCACCGGCATCACCGGTGACCGCGACGCTGCAACCGGGCGCCCGCAGCAACCGCCGCGCCACTTCGGCATAGCGCTCCGCGGAATAGCGCCGCGAGGCCGCGCTCGCTCCCGGATGCAGGGTCACCAGCGTGTCGGCCGGGGACACGCGCAACTCGGCCAGCATGCGCTGCACCGCCGTGTGCGCCGCCGCCGGGACGCGGAAACTCAGCCGCTCATCGGCCGTCTCGGCGCCGATGGTTTTCACCAGGTCGAGTTGGCGCCGGGTCTCGTGCCGGACGACCTCGCCGGGTTCGGGCTCCTTCACCCAATCCGTGAGCAGGTGGTAGGGGTTTTCGCGGCAATGCGCCAGCCGCAATGGAATACCCGCCGCAAAGCACAGCATGGCGGCCGGCAGCGGGCTTTGGCTGTACACGGTGAAAATGACCGCCGCGTCGAAGCGGGCGGCCTCCAGCCTGTCGCGCAACTCCAGCAGGCTTTTGCTGGAAGCGCTTGCATGCTTCATCCACGGGACGGCGCACGCCATGGCGTGGTCGATTTCCGGACTGTACGCCGCGGCCGCGGCGCCGGCCGGCGAAGCCAGCAGGGTGATGCGCCGCATGGGTCCGCTGCTGCCGGCGACGCTGTTTGCAGCGGCGCCGTTTCCGGCGTCGCCGTTTCCAGCGAATTTAAGGGCGCGGATGGCGGGCGTGGTCATGAGAACATCGCCCAGGTTGTCCAGCCGCACGCACAGGATGTTCCGCGCCTCGCGCCAGGCATTCAGCACGTTCAAGCGGCGCCCCCTGCCGAGGCCCGCGCCGCGGACGCCTGCCGCAACGCCGGATCCTCATGGCGCGAAACAATCACCCGGGCGGCGTCATGAAGGTCGCTGACCGCGTAGTCCGGCGTGCGCCGGCCGCTGATGTCCCATTCCGTCTCGTTGCCGTTGTTGATCAATATGGTCCGGCAGCCCGCGGCGTTGCCGGCCTCCACATCATCCAGGATGTCGCCGACCATCCATGACCGGCCGATGTCGATGCCGTGCTCGGCGGCGGCCTGGAGCAGCATGCCCGGCTGCGGCTTGCGGCAGCCGCACTGCGGTCCGCGCTCGGAATCGTGTGGACAGTAATAGAAGCCCGCCAGGTGTGCTCCGCATTCCCGGAACATGCGGCGCAGCGCCGCGGCGACCCGGGGCATGGCCGACTCGTCGATGAAGCCGCGCGCAATCCCGGCTTGGTTGCTCACCACGACCAAGGGCATGTCCAATTCGGCCAGCTTGCGCAACGCCGGCCGCGCGCCGGGCGAGAAACGCATGCGCGCCGGGTCGACGTTATAGGGCACGTCTTCCAGCAGGGTGCCGTCCTTGTCCAGGAAAACGGCCGCACGGCCGGACGCTTGTTGCAGCCGGCATGCGCCGCGCTCACGCTGCCTTGGGGGTGCGGCCAAACGGACCCGCTCGGCATGGGAAGGGACCATGGGCGGCGGCGGCGCTGAAATGGCCGCCGTGGCGGGCACTGAGGGTACGGCGGGAACCCGGGCCTCCGTCCGCGCGCTTTCATACACTTGCACCAGTTGCCTGGCCACACCCTCCCACGTGAATTCCAGCAGCGCGCGGGCCCGGCCGGCCTGCCCCATCGCCGCCGCCGCGGCCGGATTCCGCATCACGTGGTGAAGCGCATCGGCCAGCCCGCGCGGATCGCGCGGCTCCACCAGCAGCCCGGTGATCCCATCCACCACGGTGGACGCGATGCCGCCCACGCGCGCACCGATGACCGGCCGGGCGCAGGCCATGGCTTCCACCGGCGTGATGCCGAACGGCTCGTACCAGGGGGTGGTGACGAAGACATCGGCGGCGGCATAGAAAAGGTGCAGGTGCTCGCGGCCGCGGCGGCCGGCAAAGTGCACAAGGTCGGCCACGCCCTCGGCCTGCGCCAGGGCGCGCAGCCGCGCGATCTCCGGCGTGGCGATTTCATTGGGCTGGTCGGTGTTGCCGCCGACAATGCACAGCCTGGCGTCAGCGCCATGCCTGAGGCGCAATTGCGCCACGCCGCGAATGACGTTGTCCACGCCCTTGCGGGGAACCAGGCGCCCAAGCTGCAGCACGGTGAACGCTTGCGCATCCCATCCCAGCCGAGCCCGCGCCGCGCGCCGGTCCATGGGAAAGAACTCCGACGCATCGAAACCGCACGGCGCCACCGCGAGCTTGCGCGGATCGGCATCGTAGAGCTGCATGAGGTCGGCCCGGTCCTGGCGGCACTCGGCCACCACCCGGTCGGAATGCCGCACGAGGTCGTCCTCGATGCGGAAGCGGTCGTCCGGAAAGCCGTCTCCCCCGCCCTGGTGCAGGCGCCGCACCCGACCCAGGGCGTGAAACGTCGTGACCAGCGGCAGGGCCAACGCCCGCTTCACTCTCAACCCAGCCAGTCCGGACATGAAAAAGTTGGCGTGGAGCACCGTGTACGGCGCTCCGCCTTCCGCTTCGCTTTGGCAGAAGCGCAGCAGCCAATCCGAAAACTCATCCATGTGCGGCAGCAGCGACTCCTTGGGAACCTGCCGGGGCGGACCGGCCGGGACGTTGACCACGCGCACGCCGGGTTCGGGGTGCACGATCAAGGGCAGATCGGGCGCGTCCCAGCGGGTGAAAACGTCGACGGCATGGCCCAGCGCGGCAAGCTGGCGCGCCACATGGGCGACATAGATGTTCTGCCCTCCGGCATCCACGCCTCCGGCCGCTGCCAGCGGAGACGCGTGTTCACTTATAAGTGCGACCTTCATGCGAGCCGAGTATCACGGCAGAACCGCTTCCCCTCAGTCGGCTCGCCGCCTAAAGTGCAGTGGCACTCGATCTACGCCGAAGCGCTGTGAAACGATGCGCTCCTACACCTGCGCAATGACGCGGCCGGGAGGCTGCGGCGCGCGTTCAGTCGTTCGTTGGCGACGAAACATTCAGATGAACGCGCTTGATCAAGCCGGGTCTGTCTGTGTTGCCGCAGGCCAAGCATCACCGCGGCCATGCCGATTGAACCGCTGAGCAAGTGAGGGAACCGTCTCATGAGGCGGGACGGCCTTACCGGGTCTCGACAGGCCCGATGCAGACCCTGAGGTCAGGGAACCGAATGTGTTGCGGACATGGCGGCGCGTGAACCTTCCCAGTTTTCGCTGCTTTTGACGGCCGGCTCGGGGTCCTGTCGCCGCGCGGCCACCTCGCTGGCATAGACGCGCAGCACCGCGAGGCTCGGAACCAGCCCCGTCCTCTCGCAGAATTCCAGGAAGGGCTTGGGCTGCACCAGCACCGGCTCGCTGACGCCGCCCATGGCGCGGTGCCTTTTCTCCACTTCCGCCTCGTCCCGCGTCCATTCTTCGAAAGTGGCGGGCATGAGGCGGCCGCGCAGCATGGCGCGGCGGAAGGTCTCGTAGTCCTCCGGCAGGAACCTGATCGACGGCCTCCAGGCCGCCACGCTCGCCGCGGCACGGCGCTTGCGCCGGAACAATGATGCCTTCCCCTTGATGACCGGCATGGAACCCTCCTCATCGTTGATCATTGGAGAAGAGCGTAAAACGATGGCGCGAGGACTCAATCGGTAAGCGCCCCGACAGCAATGGCCGAGCGTCTACCGGCCGCTACGGCGCAGGCGGCGAATCGGTCGGCACTTGTGGCTTTGCGGCGTCGGGAAAATGCGGTGGTGAGCGGCGCCACCCGTGAGATCACGCAGGGGGCGTCCGCGAAGTCCGGTTGCCGCCGTCCTGCAGGCGCTCGATCATGGCGTTTGCGAACTGCCCGGCCTGTTGCTCGGACAGGAGAAAGGTCAACTGGCCACCGCCTTCCAGATCGAAGGCAAAGGCCAGCTTTCCGTCCGCGGCGCCGTTCTCGACCACATGGGCGGCTGAGAGATGGATGGGGCCCGCGGGCGCCTCCGCGCGGGACGGCTTGGCGTTCGCCGATCCGGAAGCAGTCGTGGTTGAGGCGACATAAATCGCATAGCCATTCAGCATGGCGTAGGTGGGCTGCGGGCCTACGGCGTTGGCGTACTTCAGGAAGTCGTAGTAACGAATGGTGATTTGACGAACGTTGAAACCGGCAAAGCGGTGCGCCCTTTCGGTGCGCGCCGTCTGCTTGAACCAGCTGTCGTACTCGGGAGGGAGGCGGTGGTCGGGCTGCAGGGTGGACAGAAACAGGGGGTATTCCTCCCTTCGCAAGTGAAAAGTGACGACCGTCCTCGAAGCCATTCGCTCCATACAAATAAGCATAGAGCACTTTGCCGGATTATCCAAGGCAAGGCTGGTTTCGGCCGGTCGCCTCCCTGGAACAGCCTGTCGCAGGATGGCTACGTCATACTACAGCCCGCCACATGATCGTTTGTTGCCTCCTTTGCCGCCGCCAGCCGGCTGGCGCACGGCAAGCGGCGTACCCCTATTTATTGCCTTTTGCATTGGCCAGTTGATGCGCCATGTCATCGTGCTGCTGCAGCGTGGCCAGCGTCTTTTCGGCGAAGCTTTTCAAGTCCGCGTCCTTGCCCTTGGCGGCCTCGTTCTTGAACAGCTTGACGGTCGCATCGTGGTCCTTGACCATGGCCTGCAGGTAGGCCTTGTCGAAGGCCGCGCCCTTTTGAGCCTCGAGCTTCTTGGCCGCCTTCTGGTGCGCCGGGTCCGGCTGCGTGGGCAGCTTGACGCCCTTGGACTCCGCGATCTGCTTCAGTTCGTCATTGCCCTTGCCGTGATCGTCCACCATTTTCTGACCGAATTTCTTCACCTCGTCGCTGCCGCTGTTGCTGGCCGCGAGCTTGCCGGTCGCGACCTCGGCCAGGCCGCCCTCGGCGGCCTGGGTCACAAAGCTGCGGTCGGCCGATGACAGCGCGGCGCCCTTCCCGGCCTTGGAATCCGGCGCAGAACTGCTCTGGGCAGGGCGCTGCGATCCGCTGCCGCCGCTTTGCGCGCTGCTGCTTGGCGGGCTGCCGCCGGCAGTCCCCTGCTGCGCTGCGCCAGGGCGCCCCAGGAAAGCGACCCCGCCGCCACCGCCGCGGCAACTGCCACCATCGTCCTGCTCTTCATGATGCCTCCTCGGTCAATGCCCGGCGTCAACCACCCATGGTCCGCGCGGGCTGCAAAAGTAAAAAGCGGGGACTGAGTCCCCGCTTGCGTCGCCTGAACGTTGGGACGTTGACACCTTCGGGAAGCCTTGCTTTTCGCACGGTGACCGATCAGCCCCATCGCTAAGTTTAGCGGTTCCATTCCAGCAATCCGGGCTCGCCGCAGCTATCGGATAAAGGCTCATTGCGCTATCGAACATGAACGGCCGCAGCGCCTGTGTCGCAGAAAGCCGACAAAAAAATCCGAGCAGACCGGCAAATTTTTCACCCCTCCTGGTTTATGCTGACAGTGGCTGAGCGAAACACTCGCTCATTCGCGCGTTAAGCAGGGAGCGTCGCTTGGATCGAATGCCGTCGCGCACGATTTACGTCGCGCATATCCTTCCGGAGGAGTATCCGCTGTTTCGGGCCGGGCTTCCTCGTGACTCGCGCCTGCCCATGAAATACGAAGACTGGTATCAGGCCACCCTGCGCACGCACAAAATACATCGCGCCGCCGCCCTCGCGACCAAGCCGGTGACCGTGCACTGGGACGATCTGGTCGAGTATGCGCGGCGCATCCGGCTTCCCGTGACGTATGCGTTGCTGACCACCTACGCCATCG